>JACNIG010000447.1 GCA_014383215.1 Candidatus Desulfatibia vada
ATTAAAGAGGGTTTTTCAATCCATCTCGAATTAAATACGTTTCAAATTATTAGAGAGTGTACGTTCCGGCAGAAACTATCGGAATGGGGGAAAACCGGGCCGCGGGATGGAAGACAAAAGGAATTAAAAGGATTTTTTTAATCCTTTAGGAAGGAAATGGAATCAAATGGAAATTAAATCACAAAACATAATTAAATTGGCAACATAAGTCTGACAGATCCGAGCTTGGCCCTGATTGAATATAGCTGAAAGATTATCAGATGGCGGAACATCCTCATCAGAAAACTTCAAAATGGGAGCAAGGCCAAAGGGAATCGCATTTTACGTTTTGAGGCCCAATTTCTAATGTAGAAAAATGTGGAGTTCTAAAGATCCTTGAAGGCAAAATTGCGGATCAGATATTTTTTAACACCCTATCGATTTTTTCTAAACTCCCGCACATTTAACGCCTTCCATTCAAGCAGGGGATGTCTTCTGATACGATCCTGCAGATCCTCATCGGCGGTCACTAATTCGGGGTTGATTTCTCCCTTGGATGATCAGCATTTCAGAGGATATCCTCACCACGATTCCTCCCATGACCGACGGATGATTTCTTCGGGAACAATCAGGTTCCAGGCTGAAACGAAGCGACCGAATTTCCGCCGGCTTCGCTCCATGTAGTGGGGTCGCCGCGGGCAAAGATCATGGAAAGTCTTTAAATGTGTGTCTTCAACCATCAGAGATTCCCGGTGCTGTTCCAGGAAAAAACCCACTTTCGCGGCGGTAGTGGCGTTTTCCAAAAGCAATGTATATTCCGTGACCTTATCGAGATCGAAATACTCAACGGTTTCCAAGGACCGCCATATTTCTTCCCAGCTTCCCGACAGGTCGGGACGGCTCAAGACATCCACGAAGGTCCTCTCAAGCCCGGTTATGCGTATTGCCATTCCCGAACGATCGGCTTTTATCACGTCAAAAGATTCCGCCTTCTTTCGCAAGAGGGCCAGCGGAAATCTTGCCCCTTTGAACAAATGAGAGCGAAAGGTTATGAGGGGTATGGGTTTGCTGACGAGATAAGTGAAGTGTTCATACACTGAATAGGCCTTTCCATGAGCCTCCAGCGCCGTATGGTAAGCCAGAATAGCGTCTTTCGATATTCGGGCGGCAAGGAGGAATGGGTCTATGGGGAAGTTTTCCGGCGATGCCCCTGGGGGAACGGATGCATAGAGCCCACGGCGGACCCGGACAATATTACCCGCTTTCACATGGTAGGAAAGGAGAGACTCCTGGGTTCTTACGTTATGAGTTCCATCGGAAGACAGAAAACCGGCAAAGTCCTCGACGGTAAAAACAGGATGTGTGTGGAAAAAAGCCCTCAACTTCATTATCGATCACTTTTGACATTTATTCGTATAACCCGCAATTATTTAACGTGTAACAAAATATATTGTCAAGTCGATTCTTGAGACCCGCCAAACTTAAACTTGATTCAGATTGCCATAACCCGCAATTTCTTTACGTGTTATGAATAGAATCGTCAAGAATTTTCCAGACTGACCGTAAAAACGAGGCGCTCAACAAGGATTTCTACTTAATAAGGCGTAATGTGATTGTCGCTGTTAGACTTTGGCTAACGCCCCGTATCAATAAGTTCAGGCCTGCGGGCGTCCATCAACTGGAAGCCTTTAAACAGCAATCCTCCGCCAAGGGCGATAAAGCCGCTGATAAAAAATAACATGAAAGAACCCAGGCTTTCAAAAAAAAGGCCGCTGATAAAAAAACCGACCATCAAGCCCAGCCCGTAGGTTACGGCGTTATTGACAGCCTGCCCCAAAGTTTTGGCCTCAGCCGGTGTCAGCGAATCGATGTAAAGAATACTGGCTACATGAAACGTGCCGTAACTAAAGGCATGCAGCAACTGCAGTAGCAGGATTGCCGCCGGTGATTTTGCAAAAAAAAGTGCAAACCATCTGAGCGCCGCCACCATGAACGAAAAGACCAGAACATTTTCCATGGAAAAGCGCTTGAATATCCGGTCCGATTTGATCATAATCAGAATTTCGGAGATCGTCGCCAGAGCCCAGGCAATACCTATAAATGTTTTGCCGTAGCCCATATCTTCAAGATGGATGGAAAAGAAACCATAATAGGTTCCGTGGCTTGCAAGCATTAAAAAAGCACAGAACAGAAAAACGATAACGCGCCTTTTAACAAGTACCTTGGCTTTAATAGTAAATGATGCATAGTTTTTTATCCGTATGCCGGGAACTTTGATGGAAATAGCGGCTTGAATCAAAGACCCTAAAAAAATAAGGCCGATAATTATGTCTATGGAGTACAAGTCGATGACTCGGCCGAGCACAACGACCGTGATGACAAAGGCCAGGGAGCCCCACACCCGGAGCCGGCCGTAGCTTTTCTTCTCCTCGCCCAGCACATCCATGGTAAACGCTTCCAGAAAAGATATGATCGGCGCATAAAAAAGAGCGTAAAAAACAGTAATGGCCAGCATGCTCCAGAAATCGGTGGAAAAAAAGAACAAAGCCCATATCGCTGTACTGACAAAACTACATAGAATATACAGCGGTTTCCGGATTTGAAAGCGGTCTGCCAGAACGCTCCAGATGAGAGCGAACAGAATCATGACAACAGACCTTAAAGCCGAGAGACTGCCGATTTGAAAACCGCTGAAATCGAGATGGTAGCAGTATAGATTAAAATAGGGCAAAAAAATGCCCATAACGCCGAAGTATAAAAAGTACTGGGAACCGATAACAAATTTGAATGCATGTTTGGAAGCTTTATCCATAGTCCGTGTCATACGGCATTTGCCGGCAAAATACAATCTGGTTAGATTTTCTTTACAAATTCCTGTAATAGTGATAGTTTATTGCAACGTTTAACGAGTTTGACGGAGGCAAGAGTAACACAGCTATCAGCATCAAAATGCAGGAGCCCCAAATGGACTACATTAAAATTAGATTCACTAAAGACGTTGACCGGCCCGGTTCTGAGTTCGAAAAAACCTTTGAGGAGATGTTTAGAGCGATCAATCCCATGTTCACCCTTTCAGAAAGGACATGGAAACCTCAAATGGACATCTATGAAACCCCGGATGAGATCATAATTCTGGCAGAAATGGCCGGGGTTAAAAAAGAGAATCTCGAACTGGAAATCAGCAGTAAAGCCGTCAGGATTTATGGTAATCGCACGGAATTCCCCAAGATAGAAAACGCCACCTACAGGCTGGCAGAAATCCAGTACGGCCAATTTGAGCGTATCCTGTTTCTCCCGGCTCCTATTGATCCTGAAGTGGTGTCGGCGTCCTATTCAAACGGCTTTCTCCAGGTCCGTCTTGCCAAACTTATGCTTAATAAAACCCACAAAGTGCAGATTACAGACGGATAATTGTAAAGAATCCTGGCCCTGAGGACCAGGCTTTTCAGGACTAAATAAATGCCGCCGGATACTGGTAAAAAGGCTGTTTTCAGAAACAGACTCAGGAGGTAAATATGACCCAGCAGCAGTCGCCCATAGCTTTCAGCGCGAAGAAAATGCCCAAAATTTTGCCCATTCTGCCTTTGTTTGATGTCGCACTTTTCCCTAAAATGGTCCTGCCCCTGGTTGTCATGCAGAACGTGTCAATTCAACTCGTCGACGAAGCCATGTCACAGAATCGAATTATAGGGCTTATCGTCTCAAAAGAACCGATCAAAGAAAACGGTTACACACCTAAAGACCTATACACCGTGGGTACCAGCGCTATGATCCTTAAAATGGCAAAAACTGAGGACGACAAAACCCAGCTGCTGGTTCAGGGCTTAGGCAGATTTAAGGTGCAAAAGTATATCAAAGGCAAGCCGTATCTCCAGGCCCAGGTGGAACATGTTGAGAGCATTGAAAAAATTGACAAGAAACTCCAGGCCTTGGTGGCCAATTTGATCAGTCAGTTTTCTCGAGTTGCCGATCTTTCTCCCGGCTTGCCCCCGGAAATCGCCGTCATGGCCAAGACAATACAAGAACCCGGCATACTGGCCGACATGATCACTTCTACAATCAATTCCAGCCTTAAGGAGAAGCAGACCGTTTTGGAAATGCTCAATGTAAAAAAGCGATTACAAGAAGTTACCCGACTGGTTAACTATCAGCTGGAAGTGCTGGAGCTCGGCAACAAGATCCAATCTCAGGTAAAAGGAGACATGGACAAACGGCAAAGAGAATATTTTCTGCGCGAACAGCTCAAGGCGATTAAGGAAGAGCTTGGTGAAAAGGATCAGGCCACGGTTGAAGTCGACGACTACCGGGCAAAAATCGAGGAAAAAAATCTTCCCGAAGAAGCCCGTAAAGAGGCTGAGCGTGAACTCGACCGCCTGGCCCGCATGCATCCCTCTTCGGCCGAATACACGGTGGCCTCAACCTATTTGGACTGGCTGACGGCGCTTCCATGGCATGCAAGCACCACCGACAACCTGGACATCAAAAAGGCCCGCAAAATTCTGGATTACGACCATTTCGGTCTTGCAAAGGTCAAGAAACGAATTCTGGAATACCTGGCCGTACGCAAGCTGAAGCCGGAGTCAAAGGGCCCGATTCTATGTTTTGCCGGCCCGCCCGGTACCGGCAAAACATCCTTGGGGCGCTCCATCGCCCGGGCTCTGGGACGCCAGTTTTTCCGTATCTCTCTGGGGGGTGTCAGGGATGAGGCTGAAATCAGAGGACATCGGCGCACCTATGTCGGGGCTCTTCCCGGACGGATAATCCAGGGAATCCGGCGATCCGGATCAAATAATCCGGTTTTTATGCTGGACGAAATCGACAAGGTAGGCAGCGATTTTCGCGGAGATCCTTCATCCGCCCTGCTGGAGGTACTGGATCCCGAGCAGAACTTTTCGTTTTCAGATCACTATCTGGATGTCCCTTTTGACCTGTCCAAGGTAATGTTTATCACCACGGCCAATATCCTCGATCCCATCCCTCCTGCTCTGCGGGACAGAATGGAAGTATTGATGCTTTTAGGCTACACGCTGGATGAAAAAATCAAAATCGCCAACCGCTACCTCATCCCCCGCCAGCGGGAAGCCCATGGCCTCAAAGCGAGCCAGATATCTTTCACCAAAGGCACGGTGAAATATATCGTTGCCGGTTATACCCGCGAGGCGGGCTTAAGAAATCTTGAGCGGGAAATAGCGAACATTTGCCGCGGAGTAGCTGCCAAAATTGCAGAAGGTATTGAAGCTTCCGTTAAAATAAAGATAGAAAAAGTTTCCGAGTATCTTGGCCCCGTAAAAATGACATCCGAGGCCAAGGATAGAATCTCTACGCCCGGCGTGGCCATGGGGCTTGCCTGGACTCAGACCGGCGGCGAGCTGCTCTTCATAGAAGCCACTGCCATGCCGGGGAATAAGGGGCTGACTCTGACCGGTCAATTAGGAGATGTCATGAAGGAATCGGCAACGGCAGCCTTGAGCTTCATTCGAAGCAACGCAGCCTCTTTTGGGATTTCTGAAGATTATTTTCAAAAGCATGATATTCATATTCATGTGCCGGCCGGTGCCATCCCCAAAGACGGTCCTTCCGCCGGTGTCACCATGTTAACGGCCTTGACTTCCCTTTTTACCAATCAAACCATTAAAAAAGATCTTGCCATGACCGGTGAAATTACATTAAGGGGGCAGGTCCTGCCGGTCGGCGGTATCAAAGAAAAAGTTCTGGCCGCCCACCGGGCAGGCATTAAAACGCTTATTCTTCCAAAATGGAATGAGAAAGATCTGGAGGATATACCCCAAGAAGTTCGGGATAAAATCGAATTTCACTTCGTCGACAAAATGAAGAATGTCTTAAATATCGCATTTAAAACCTAATAAATTATGATGGCTTTTAAGTCAGGAAAGACAACCTTTCTTGTAAATATCTTTCTTATAGTTGTTTGCGGTCTGCTTCTGCTTTTAATTTTCGGTTGTTCAACGCCCGGCCCCCCTCCAACGCCACGGGGACACCCCAAGCCTTACCGTATTGGTAAAAACTGGTACCGGCCGTTGCCCCACGCTCAGGATTTCAGGCAGCGTGGCAAAGCATCCTGGTACGGCAAAAAATTTCACGGCCGGAAAACGGCCAACGGCGAGATTTATAATATGTATGCTATGACTGCTGCCCACAAAACCCTGCCCCTCGGCACTTACGTCAGAGTGGAAAATCTTAACAACAATAAAAAAATCGAGGTGCGTATCAACGACCGGGGGCCTTTTGTTCGTGGCAGAATCATCGACCTTTCCTATACAGGGGCGAAAAAACTGGGTGTAGTGGGCCCGGGCACAGCTCCGGTTGAAGTCGTGGCCCTCGGTACCGCCTCAAAAACGAAAACGCCGGGCAATAGCGGCCGATCATATGTCCCCATAGACTATTACAAGGGAAATTTTACCGTGCAGGTGGGCGCTTTCAGCGACCGCAAAAATGCCGAAAGATTGCAGCAAAAACTTGATAAGGAGTATAAAGGTGCCCATATTGCCGCCTATAATGACGGCAATGCGACCTTGTACAGGGTGCGGGTGGGCCGGTGTTCAACCCTGGAGCAAGCCGAAAAATATGAAGAAATCATGATTCAAAGAGGATTTGAGGACGCTTTTGCCATCGCCGAAGACCAGTAAAAGTTTGGAAAAAAACTAATGGATCAAGAAAAAATATCCCCAAAGGTTGTTTTTCTGGATAGGGACGGTGTTATCAATCGGGATTCTTCTAATTACATCAAAAGCTGGCCGGAATTCGAATTTATTCCCGGAAGCATGGAGGCCATAAGACAACTGACGCTGAAAGGATTTGTAATAATCATTATTACGAATCAATCGGTGATCAACCGCAACATGGTATCTAAAAAGGATCTGGAACATATTCACACTATGATGAAGACAGACATTCGGTCCCATGGAGGAGAGATTAAAGACATCTTTTTTTGTCCCCATATTCCCAAAGATCAATGTGACTGCCGCAAACCGGAGCCGGGATTAATTTATCAGGCCGCACAAAAGCATCAGGTAGATATTAAAGCGGCGGTCATGGTCGGCGACAGCACCAAGGATATTGAGTGTGCCCGCAACGCCGGATGCAAGCATACAGTTCTGGTCCAAACCGGCAACGGAGCAGCAGCTGAAAAAATTCTTAAAGCCAAAAAGATATTCCCGGATTTTGTGGCCCGGGATCTTCTCCATGCCACCGAATGGATATTAGCCATCCATGAGAACTAACTTATCCGGCCCCTTAACAACCCTTGAGGGCCGTCTTGAAAGAATCACCTATTATAACGAAGAGAACCACTATACCATCGCCAGATTAAAGACCGACTCTACCCAAACTCTTGTGACGGTTGTCGGTTACATGCCGGCTGTCAGTCCGGGTGAAGCCCTTAAAATCAAAGGCACCTGGGAGACCCATCCCAGATACGGCCAGCAGCTTAAAATTCAGTCCTATGAAGTAACCCTGCCGGCGTCTGTTGACGGCATAAAGAATTACCTGAGATCAGGCTTTATAAGGGGAATCGGCCCTGCAATGGCGGATAAGCTGGTTAATCACTTTAAGGAACACACCCTCGAAGTTATCGAAAAAAATCCGTCAAAACTGCTGGAAGTTTCAGGTATCGGGAGAAGCAAAGCCGCTTCAATAACCCAAGCCTGGAAGGAACAGCATGCGGTTCGGGGCCTTATGCAGTTTCTGCAGGAATATGGGGTCAATACGTCCTATAGTGGGAAAATACTCAAAGCATACGGCCTGGATGCGGTCAATGCCATCCAAAGTAATCCATATCGCATGGCGGTTGATATACCCGGAATCGGTTTTCATTTAGCGGATACCATTGCATTGAAAATGGGTGCCGCTGAAGACGAGCCTGCCAGAATCAAAGCCTGTATTATCTTTCAAATGCTACAGTTCGCTGATGATGGGCACATTTTTGCTTATGAGGATGAGCTGCTGCAAATCTGCGCCAAGCTTCTTAAGATTGAAAGCGAAAATATCAAATCTATCCTCGCAGTTCTTGCAGATGAAAAAGAGATCGTTGTGGAGAAAATGCCTCAAGATCCTGATGCAACGATCATTTACACCAAAGCGCTTCACGAGGCAGAAACCGGTATTGCCAACAGGCTGCAAGCCATGTTGTCCGTGCCCGTAACAACCGCTGCCCTTGATCAGGAGCAGATTACGACGGAAATTGTAGAAAAGCTCGCCATTAAACCTTCTTCCGAGCAGCTCAGCGTCCTGGAAGAGATCCTTTCCCACCGGGTTTCCATTATTACCGGGGGTCCCGGAACCGGCAAAACGACCCTGATCAGATCGGTTACCGCTATATTTGAAAGCATGGGCAAAGCGATCCTGTTAGCGGCGCCTACCGGACGGGCAGCCCGCCGTCTGTCAGAGGTTACCCGCAGAAAAGCGTCTACCATTCACAAACTTTTAGGATACAATTTTAACATCAACCTTTTTGAAAAGAATCAGGACAATCCTCTGGATGCAGATGCACTAATTGTCGACGAAGCCTCCATGGTGGACACTGCGCTGATGTTTCATCTGTTGAAAGCGCTTCCAATGACATCAACGCTAATTCTGGTTGGTGATATTTTCCAGCTTCCGTCGGTCGGGCCCGGCAATGTTCTTGCGGATATGATCGCATCAAAAAGAATACGTACATTCGAGCTAAAAAAGATTTTCAGGCAGGCCAAAGAGAGCCCCATTGTTCTCAATGCCCATAAGGTTCGCCGTGGGGAAACACCCGACCTGACAAGTATCGACAACACGGAAGGCCTCTCCGAATTCTACTTCATCGAACAGCGCAACCCTGACAAGGTGCTAAAGACAATCGTTGAATTATGTAGCGAAAGAATTCCCCGGCGATATAAATTTGATCACGTGAATGATGTTCAGGTTTTAACGCCCATGCACAAAGGTGTCGTGGGTACAATTAACCTGAACCAGGTGCTTCAAAAGGTGCTGAACCCGAGCCCGGCGGACACCAAAGCCAAAGGCATCGGTTTCAGGTCGGATGATAAAGTCATGCATTTGAAGAACAACTATCAGAAAGAAGTCTTTAACGGCGATATCGGAACCGTCATATCGGTTGACGCGGAACAAAAACAACTGTCCGTAGACTACTATGGAAGACCCGTTAATTACGATTTTGCAGAACTGGATGAACTATCCCTGGCATACGCCATATCAGTACATAAATCCCAGGGTTCGGAATATCCTGCCGTGATTGTACCCATTTTGACACAACATTTTTTTCTTCTCCAACGCAACCTGCTTTACACGGCTATTACGCGAGGTGCAAAACTGGTAATCCTGATCGGTACCCAAAAAGCCCTGACAATTGCCCTAAAAAACAACAAACCCCACAAGCGTCTTACAGGTCTTGCTTTCAAGCTTCAGGACGGCTAACCCGGATATTCCTTGACAATCCTCATTGTATCAATTACTTAAATCCCAACTTTTGAGCCAGAATGGCAATTTCAAGAATATATTTATAATACATCTATTTAGGAGATTTCTAATGGCAGTGCCAAAACGCAAGACATCCAAATCAAAGCGCAATAAACGACGAACCCACCAGAGGGTCGTGGGGACAAACCTGTCGGCCTGCCCCCAGTGCGGGGAGGCCGTGCTTTCTCACCATGCCTGCTCAAGCTGCGGAACTTACAAGGGCCGCAGCGTCATTGATATCGAACAGTAAAGGGATAACATCATGGAAGCAGACAAGACCCCGATTATCATCGGATGTGATCATGGCGCATATGATTTAAAGGAGAAACTCAAAACGTTCATCGCTGAAAAGGGTATCGAGGTTGAGGATGCCGGCACTCACAGCCAAGATTCAGTCGATTATCCGGACTTTGGAGCAAAGGTTGCCTCTCTGGTTTCAACCGGAAAATTCAAGCGCGGCATACTCCTTTGCGGCACCGGAATAGGCATGTCCATGGTCGCCAACAGATTCCCGCACGTACGGGCGGCGCTTTGCAGCGACCTTTTTAGCGCGATTATGAGCAGGCGTCACAACGATTCCAACATACTGGTGCTGGGCGGGCGTGTTATCGGAGAAGGACTTGCCCTGGAATTGACAAGAGCATGGCTGGAAACACCGTTTGACGGCGGACGTCACCGGATGCGCATAGAAAAGTTCGATCAGCTGGACTAATAAAGGCGCTCTGCAAATTTATAAAATGTCATCCACGGTATTAAAGGGTTGGACATCTTGTGTTTCTTTTTGTATAAGAGACCATCATATGGTATGAACATCCTAATTTATCTAAACCTCAATTAGGTGTTATTCGTTACAGAGAGGTACAAAGATTTGTACGCAAAGCTTATTGAGCAAATAGATCCTGATATTGCCGGTGCCATTGAACGTGAACTTGCCCGGCAGGAAGGCACGCTGGAAATGATCGCATCGGAGAATATTGCCAGCCGGGCGGTTATGGCTGTTCAGGCCAGCGTTCTAACAAATAAGTATGCCGAGGGTTATCCGAGTAAGCGCTACTATGGCGGATGCGAATACGTTGATGTTGCCGAAAAACTTGCTATTGATCGCGCCAAAGAACTGTTTGATGCTGCTTACGCTAATGTTCAGCCGCACTCGGGGTCACAGGCTAACATGGCTGTCTATTTTGCTCTGCTGGAGCCGGGGGATAAGGTGCTTGGGATGGAATTATCCCATGGAGGGCATCTTACACACGGAAGTCCGGCCAATTTTTCAGGAAGGCTTTACAACTTCTGTTCCTATGGCGTCAACAAAGAGACAGGAACCATCGACTATGATGAAGTGACGCAGCTGGCACGCAAGCACAAACCTAAAATGATCGTTGCCGGAGCCAGCGCCTACCCGCGCACAATTGACTTTAAAGCCTTTGCCCAAATAGCCGAATCGGTTAATGCCTATTTAATGGTGGACATGGCACATATCGCCGGCCTGGTGGCGGCAAGAATTCATCCGTCTCCAACACCGTTTGCGGATGTTGTCACTTCGACAACGCACAAGACATTGCGAGGACCACGCGGGGGCCTGATTTTAGCTAAAGAAGATTACACTGATGTCTTGAACAAAGAGATATTCCCTGGAATTCAGGGTGGACCGCTGATGCATGTCATTGCCGCAAAGGCTGTCGCATTCAAAGAAGCACTGGATGAATCATTCATAGATTATCAGGTAAATATTGTAAAAAATGCCAAAGCCTTAGCAATGCATTTGATGGACGCAGGCTTAAAACTAATCTCCGATGGTACTGATAACCACATGATCATTGTGGATCTGAGAAATTTGAATATAACCGGAAAAGAGGCTGAGGACACTCTGAGCCGTTCCGGAATTACCATCAATAAAAATTCTATACCGTTCGAGGAATTAAGCCCTATGATAACGAGTGGTATCCGCATTGGCACACCTGCCATAACTACACGCGGCATGCGAGAGGCGGAGATGGCAATTATCGCCGGGCTTTTTGTTGATGTCCTTCGAAACATAGCTGATGAAAGTCTTATTGCGACTACACGAGCAAAGGTTAGCGAACTCTGCAATGCTTTTCCAATGTTCAAAGATTGATGAATTCGTAAAAGGCCGAATTCATCAGGTGTTTGGTGTTTAGTATTTAGTGTTTTGTTTCAAATATATGCTGACATACCAGACTGTTAAATAACCAAACACTAAACACCAAATACAAAACACTCTCGCAAAAAATTAAATATTTTCCTTTTTGCGAAACCGTAAGAATTAGTCCGTGAGAAACCTGGGTTATGGTAAGGAGGTTGAATATAAGTGTCAGGTGAAAGTGGCCGCCCTTCATGGGAAACTTACTTTATGGATATTACGTTTTTGGTGGCCAAACGCACCACGTGCCTCAGGCGTGCGGTCGGTGCTATCATCGTAAAAGATAAAAGGGTTCTTGCCACCGGCTATAACGGAGCCCCCACCGGTATTGAACACTGCAGTGAGGTAGGTTGCCTGCGTGAGCAATTGAATGTGCCATCGGGGAAAAACCATGAATTGTGCCGGGGCATACATGCTGAACAGAATGCAATTATTCAGGCCGCACTTCATGGTGTTTCCATTAAGGGGGCCACGCTTTTCTGTACAAATCTGCCATGTTCCATATGTGCAAAAATGATCATAAATGCCGGTATCTCAAAAATCTATCACCAATCCGGATATGCCGATGCCATGTCCGGTGAGATGCTGGAAGCCGCCGGCATTGAAGTTATAAAACTATAATCTTCGTGCCTTTGTGGCTAAACTATTACATTTTTTTTACTATCAACCCTTGATGAATTCGGCTTTTTACGGATTTATCACGTCTTAAACCGCAGACAGGGAGGATTCATGAAGTGTCCATTTTGTGGCGAAATTGACAACAAAGTCATCGACTCCAGGTTAAGTAAAGATGGGAATGCCGTCCGCAGACGCAGGGAATGCATTGTTTGCACCCGGCGCTTTACAACTTACGAGCATATCGAAGAAGTTGCTGTTATGCTTATTAAAAAAGATGGGCGCCGCGAAGTTTTTTCCCGCGAAAAGGTCCGAACAGGGATAAAAAAGGCCTGCGAAAAGCGGAACATCAGTGTGCATGTTATCGACCAATTTCTCGACGAACTGGAACGCGACCTCAGGGAGACCGGTGAGAAAGAGATACCTTCCCACCAACTTGGCGAAAAAATTATGATGAAACTTCATGATTTAGACGATGTCGCCTATGTAAGATTTGCTTCGGTTTACAGAGAATTCAAAGATGTTAACGATTTTGTCGCTGAACTTAAAACTCTGTTGAACAAACATTGATGAATTCGTAAAAAATTGAATTCATCAGGTGTTTGGTGTTTAGTATTTTGTGTTTTGCTTCAATTATATGCTGACGTACCAGCTTGTTAAATAACCAAACACTAAACACCAAATACAAAACCACCAACATTAATCCGGCTATTTTACACAAAACTTAGTTAACCACTTAATTTATATGTTAATTTATAGGCACTTCGCTCTGTGACAAATTATCTGCATTGTTTTGGTTAAAACTTATCAAATTGTTCACCCTTTGGATTAGCCTGGATAATGCATGAAAGATATCGGTTGAGGCGAAAATGGACGACGAACATTTCATGAAAATAGCCCTTGAACTGGCTGAAAAAGGACGGGGCTTTACGTCACCCAACCCCATGGTCGGCGCTGTCATCGTAAAAGGCGGCAAAATAGTCGGCAAGGGGTATCACCAGGCCGCCGGCAGTGCCCATGCTGAAGTCAATGCCATTGATAATGCCGGAATCCATGCAAAAGACGCAACGCTTTATGTCAACCTCGAACCCTGCAACCATACCGGAAAAACACCGCCTTGTACCGCAAAAATCCTCGACGCCGGCATCAGTCGGATTGTTATCGCTATCAAGGATCCCAACCCCGATGTTCAGGGCGACGGCATGGATTATTTAAAACACCGCGGCATAAATATTACCTTGGGGGTTTGTGAAGACGAAGCAAGGAAACTGAACGAAGTTTTTATCAAGTACGTTAAAACAAAACAGCCGTTCTCAATTATTAAATGTGCTGCCACGCTGGACGGCCGGATTGCAACCAGAACCGGTGATTCCAGGTGGGTTACCGGTGAAGAATCGAGGCAGTTCGTTCATCGACTCCGGCATGCTGCAGATGCTATCATGGTCGGAATTGACACGGTCATCAGGGATGACCCCCATTTAACAACCCGGCTGACCGGCGCCATGCAGCAAAAGGGCCGGGATCCTGTAAGGATTATTCTTGATTCCCGCCTGCGAATTCCAGAGACTGCGAAATTGTTGCGGCTTGATTCTGATTCTGATACACTCATTATAACCGGCCCTTCTGTTTCTGAGGATAAAAAGTCGAAAATAGAAAAAAGGGGCGCCAAGGTTATAGAATCTCCTGTTAAAGACGATCTGATAGATCTTGACAAGCTTATGGCGCATCTGGGTGCTTTGGGTATAACCAGCCTCCTGATAGAAGGAGGCAGCCGGGTGATTGCATCCGCTCTTGCAGCGGATATCGTTGATAAAATCGCCTTCTTTTACGCTCCCAAGATTATGGGTGGAGATGACGGCGTTCCTGTATGCCGGGGACCGGGACCGGAATTGATGCAAGAGTGCCTGACGGTTAGAGATATTAACGTCAGGCAATTCGGCGATGATGTCATGATCGAAGGTTATATTGACAAAAGATAGATACTTGATGCTGGATACTTGATTCTGGATGCTTGATTCTGGATGCTGGATGCTTGATTCTGGAAGCTGGATACTTGATTCTGGATACTTGATACTTATCTTATTTTTCATTTTTATCCAGTATCGAGTATCAAGCATCTTTTCCGACGATTGGGAGCAAGTACTTATAGACTAGTAAATTGTTAAATCAAAAATATTATCATACAGTCATACGATGTTTACTGGTATCATAGAAGGTCTCGGTACTATTAAAGAGATACAGCCTGCCGGTCAGGGCAAACGCTTCACCGTGGAAGCAGATATAGTTCTTGATCAGACCAAGATCGGCGACAGCATTGCAGTCAACGGTGCCTGTTTGACAGCGGTTGCAATCGACGGAAAACGTTTTAAATTAGATGTGTCTCCCGAGACTTTGGCAAAAACCACCTTGGGAAAGGCTAAAATCGGGGAGCGTGTTAACCTTGAGCGTGCCCTGCGCCTTGGCGACCGTCTTGACGGCCACCTGGTTTCCGGGCATATCGACGGTATGGGGGTCGTCAAACGGAAAAAACCGGAAGGCAATGCCGTTGTTGTTACTATCGGAATACCGGAATCCCTGGCGCGCTATATAATAGTAAAGGGTTCGGTTGCTGTGGATGGTATCAGTCTTACCGCCAATAACTGCGGTCGGGACAGTTTTGAAGTCAGTATTATTCCGCATACCGCCAGGTTGACTACTATCGGCTTTAAGAACATAGGTACTCCGGTCAATATTGAAACCGACATGATCGGCAAATATGTTGAACGTTTTGTTACGGAAAAACGGCATCCCGATAATAATGATACCGGTGAATCCTCGATTGACATGCAGTTTTTAGCAAAAACCGGTTTTATATAATAATATATAAAGGAAAGGTTACATAGAAAAATGCCACAACTAACCATTGAAGAAGCTATCAAAGAGATACGGGAAGGGCGCATGGTCATTCTGGTTGACGATGAAGACCGTGAAAATGAAGGCGATCTGTGCATAGCAGCGGAAACCGTCACCCCTGAAGCCATAAATTTTATGGCGAAATATGGGCGCGGACTGATCTGCATTTCAATGACCGCCGCAAAAATAGACAGCCTGGATCTTCCATTGATGGTCGATCACAACACGTCACCGTTTCAAACCGGTTTTACAGTTTCAATTGAGGCGAGATGCGGTGTAACCACCGGCATTTCTGCCGCCGACCGTGCCACTACCATACTGGCCGCCGTGGCTGAAGATGCCAAGCCCCGTGATCTTGTACGACCGGGACACGTTTTCCCGTTACGGGGACGGGACGGTGGTGTGATGGTGCGTGCCGGACAGACCGAAGGTTCTATAGATATGGCACGTCTTGCCGGTTTAAAGCCGGCCGGTGTAATTTGTGAGATCATGGACGAAGACGGCACCATGGCCAGGATGCCGGCCCTCGAAAAGTTCAGTGAAAAACATGGTATCGGCATATGCACCATCGCCGATCTGATCAAATACCGCATGCGCACCGAATCATTTGTGAAAAGAGCGGCCCAGACCATTATCCCCACTGCTATCGCGGGAGAATTCAAAGCAATTGTTTATGAAAATGATGTTGATGATTTACTGCACGTGGCCCTGGTCAAGGGTAATATCGACCCGGAAAAACCAACCCTTGTGCGGGTTCACTCAGAGTGCCTGACCGGAGATATTTTCGGTTCACTCCGCTGCGATTGCGGCGAACAGCTGCATG
This sequence comes from Candidatus Desulfatibia vada, assembly GCA_014383215.1. GTDB lineage: Bacteria > Desulfobacterota > Desulfobacteria > Desulfobacterales > UBA11574 > Desulfatibia_A > Desulfatibia_A vada. The sequence goes on from JACNIG010000447.1 coordinate 15,933, forward strand.
CGGCGCTGGAAATGATTGACCAAGAGGGTTGTGGTGTTTTGCTTTATATCCGGCAGGAAGGACGCGGCATCGGTCTGGTTAACAAGATAAAAGCCTATGCGCTTCAGGAGCAGGGTCTTGACACAGTGGAGGCCAACGAAAAACTTGGATTCAAAGCGGATATGAGAAATTACGGTATAGGTGCACAGATCCTGGTCGACATCGGCGTGAAAAAAATGAAGCTCATTACCAACAATCCCAAAAAAATGATAGGACTTGAAGGTTATGGCCTCAGTGTTTTGGAACAGGTATCGACTGAAACCGAGCCGAATAAACACAACAGAGGTTACCTTGAGTGTAAAAAATTCAAGATGGGACATCTGCTAAATATTGATGCAGTACCTTAATCCGGATAAACCGGAAAGCACAATGATTTAAAACGGGAGGGACATCGATGCCGAAAATTCTTGAAGCCAATCTTCTGGCAGAAGGCAAAAAGTTTGCAGTGATTGTGAGTCGATTTAACGATTTTATCACCGACAGGCTGCTTGGAGGAGCCGTTGACGCTCTTATACGATCCGGTGCCAGGGACGAGGATATTGAAGTCGCCAAGGTTCCCGGCGCATTTGAAATACCGCTCATCGCCAAAAAGATGGCCCAATCTGGCCGTTATAACGCTGTTATCTGTCTGGGGGCGGTGATTCGCGGGGCAACACCGCATTTTGATTATGTGAGTGCCGAAGTGTCCAAAGGAATCGCTGTGGCCGGCCTGGAATCCGGAGTTCCTGTAATCTTTGGGATAGTAACAACTGATACTATCGAACAGGCCATCGAACGTGCCGGTGCCAAGTCCGGAAATAAAGGATGGAATGCGGCCGTAAATGCCGTGGAAATGGCAAATTTGATTGAGATAGTCGATCAGGCATAATCGTGGGCAACCGACGCAAATCACGAGAGCTTGCCATGCAGGCCCTCTTTTCTATGGATATGAGCCAAAACGGCTCAAAAGATATACTGGAGCGTTTTTGCGACAATTTTACGCCTTCAGGTAAAACACTTTCTTTCTTTCTTAAACTGGTGCAAGGTGTTTTACATACCAAAACTGAGATTGACGCTGTCATTGAGCGCTTCTCCAATAACTGGAAACTAAGCCGGATGTCCTGTGTTGACAGAAATATCATGCGGGTGGCAGTTTATGAATTGCTCTGCTGCCAAGACATTCCGCATAAAGTGTCCATAAACGAGGCCATAGACATCGGGAAAAAATTCGGCACTGAAGAATCCGGTGCCTTTATCAATGGGATCCTCGACAGCATTCGTCTGGCAATGGAAAACAAGGATGTTGACGTAAAGATCATTTTTCCCCAAAACACGGCAGAATAAAAACAGGAGGGTGATATGGAAGTTAGAAAGGTTCTTTTGACGGAAGACGAGATGCCCAGACAATGGTACAATATTCTTGCCGATATCAAGATGAATCCGCCGCTGGGTCCTGACGGGAAACCGGTTGGGCCGGATGCTCTGGCACCGGTCTTTCCAATGAATCTGATAGAACAGGAAGTCAGCTCCGAAAGATGGATCGACATCCCCGAAGAGGTGCTGAACGTCTTGACTATCTGGCGGCCATCTCCACTTGTCAGGGCCCTTTCCCTTGAAAAGGCCCTTGATACCCCTGCCAGAATATACTTTAAAAACGAAGGCGTCAGCCCTCCCGGAAGCCACAAACCCAATACAGCCGTTCCCCAGGCATATTACAACAAGGTTTTCGGAATTGAAAAAATTACTACTGAAACCGGTGCCGGTCAATGGGGAAGCGCCCTCTCCTTTGCCTGCTCCCAGTTCGGACTTGAATGCAAGGTTTTCATGGTCCGGATAAGTTTTGACCAAAAGCCTTATCGCAAATCAATGATGGAAACCTGGGGCGGCAAGTGTATTGCCAGTCCCAGTACGGAGACCAAAGCCGGGCGTGATGCCCTGGAAAGGGATCCTGAAACACCCGGAAGCCTCGGTATCGCCATCAGTGAGGCCATTGAAGCGGCAGTCACCGATGAGACCGGTAAAACGCGCTATTCATTGGGAAGCGTTCTAAATCATGTGATGCTGCATCAGACCATTGTCGGTCTTGAAGCCAAAAAGCAACTTGATAAAATCGGGGAATACCCTGATATCATAATCGCGTGTGCCGGCGGCGGAAGCAATTTTGCGGGCATCGCTTATCCATTTGTCCTTGACAAAATTAACGGGAAAGAAATTGATATTTATCCGGTGGAACCGGCGGCCTGCCCGACCTTGACAAGAGCTCCGTTTGTATATGATCACGGCGACACCGCCAGATACACGCCGCTTTTGCCCATGTACAGTCTCGGGCATGCGTTTGTTCCGCCCCCGGTGCATGCCGGCGGACTCCGATATCATGGTATGTCTCCTTCCGTGAGCCAGCTTGCAACCGAAGGGATTATCGAACCCAGAACCGCCACCCAGCTTGATGCCATGAAGGCCGGAATGATTTTTGCAAGAACAGAAGGTATGATATCGGCTCCGGAAACCAACCATGCGCTGGCCTGTATCATCGATGAAGCCCAAAAGGCCAAAGAAGAAGGCAAAGAAAAAGTGATCCTTGCCAACTGGAGCGGTCACGGACTTATCGATCTTGTGGCTTATGATAAATATTTTTCCGGTGAACTGCAAAACTTTGCCCTGACGGATGAAGAGTTGTTAGATTCGCAAAAAGTATTTGAAAATTTTCCAAAGCCTGAGTTGCTTAAAAGCCGTTAACTTGGCAAAAAGTTAATTTTCCTTACGGTTGAATATTCCTCGCAGCCCCGATTAGCGGGATCTTTGTTGCGCTACGACAAGCTGCGGGGAATTCATATTTTAAAATATCCGAGCCAGTTCTTTAAAAGTTCGGGTTAGACAATGGATGAAAATAAAGACCATCTTGAGCAACGATGCCCCCGTTTAGGCGGCCAGGTTTCATTTGGCTACTGTCGAATGGGCACTGACGACGGTTCGGCTTGTTGGAAGATTTTTGACTGCTGGTGGGAATACTTCGATGTTGTCGAATATTTGAAAAAACACCTGCCTGAGGAACAGTTTAACGCTCTTGCAAGTGCCAGGCCCCAGCCCAAGATGGCAAGCCTTGTTGATTTGATTCAGCAGGCAAAAAAGCGCACGGCCGCAGGCGATGGTTGATGAATTTTAATTTTAGGAATTTTCTTTTTTTAAGTCCCGTTCTAAGGGGGACGTTGTATAAATCGCAAATTCCAAGCACCCCGCCAAAAAGACGGCGGGCAGGCAGATTACAAATAAATTCCAAATTCCAATATTCAATCGTTCGACCTAGAGGCTCTCGACAGGTGACCAAACCTTCCAGACCGAGATAATGTTTGGATTTTTGAATTTCGGTTATTGTAATTTGTTTGATATTTGTTATTTGGAATTTGGAATTTAACTTACTACACTTTAGATAGGTGCGCCCCTATGGGGTGAAATCAAAGCCTGGTCCTCTGGGTCAGGATTCTTTACTATGGGAGGTTATCTTGATTATCAAAGAACTTGTTGTTGGACCGCTGATGTCAAATTGTTTTATTTGCGGGTGTGACAAAACAAAAGAAGCGGTCGTAATTGATCCCGGCGGTGATACCGATAAAATCCTGTTGTTGTTGGCCGATTCAAATTTAAAGGTAAAGTATATCATCAATACTCATGGCCACTTCGACCATGTCAGCGGCAACGGCAAAATGAAGGATGTGACCGCTGCCGACATTTTGATCCATCCCCTTGATGCTGACATGCTGGGTATGCTTTCTTCCAACGCCGCTATTTTTGGAATTTCAGTGGAAAATTCTCCACCGTGTGATCGCACTATAGAAGAGGGTGATAAGATTTCCTTTGGAGAGATTACTTTAGAAGTTATTCATACCCCCGGGCATACTCCGGGCGGTATCTCCCTTTTTACGAATGGGATTGTTTTTGTGGGAGATACGCTCTTTGCCGGCTCCATTGGACGCACTGATTTCCCCGGCGGTGATTTTGACACCTTAGTATCGAGCGTACAGAACAAACTCTTTAAAATGGACGACGACGTTAGGGTTCTTTCAGGACACGGTCCCGAAACGACAATCGACAGGGAAAAGCGCTTTAACCCTTTTGTAGGACAATTTTCATAAAATCGTTTCGCGGTTTTATCAGAATGCGCCAATCTGGCAGGGCTTAATCTTTACTTTCAGGGTTTCGCAGGCGCCGCCGACAGCCATCTTACGGATGCTAAAACGTGATGCGATTTCCCAGGCACTTTTGCACGGCAGCTGTTCATTGATTAGAGCCTCTGAAATAGCATTTTTTAAGTCCGAGTCTACCTGAGTATGAGGCGTTATCATCTTTTTCTTGGGATAATAACCGAACAAACCCAACTGGCATTTAACAAGGCTGAAATTAATAAGATCGGCGGTCATTCCGACCAGACCGGCTGCAATTCCAAGATCTTGTGCAATCTCAAAGGCAACGGCACAGGGGAGTGCATTGTTTTTGGCATGTTTTAAAATTTCGGCCTGAATCAGACTGTCCGGTTTTGCATGGGGCCCGTGTTTTTCTGCAAATTTTTTGCTTCTCCTACGTGTCATTTTTATATCCCTTTCTTACATGAAGTATTTTCAGGTAACTTCTCAATAACCTCGGGGAAAAGGGCTTCAGGGTTTTTCAAAAAAGGTGATATCCTGGTCGTCTGCCATGGCATCTCACGGTGACCAAATATTTATGATTGCTGCCGAAACGTTTTACAACTTCTCGAATAATTTGACAAATCATAAATATTGGGTCACCCTTAGACAGCGTAGTTGATAGCGCCTTTTTTGAAAAATTCTGAAGCCCGACGATTTTCTAAACTCTAACTTATTGATAAGTTACATTTTTAGGCGATAACGCTTTGATTATAAAGTGTTTTTAACAGACATCCTTTTGCCCGTCAACCCTTCTGTTTGGTTAATTTATAATTTACTTTTTCGCTGCTCCAGCCGTGTTCAATTTTACTTCAATTGTATATACTCAAGTTTCGCACCCCATACTCTAACGATGCTCTTTACTCGTAAAGGTTGGATGGTGTTTTTTAAAAGGTAAAATATCTCGACAACTGCGCAAAAAGTTATGTTCTCACAATCCAACCAGGCCAGGCGCAACGACAGCGTTTATCGAAGTTTTGTATTCTATTCAGTATGATAAAATGATATTTTATATCTAGGCGCCGTCAACAAAGCGAAAACGCTCTGTTTATATTTTGCCTTTTAAAAAATATCATCCAACCCTTGGCCGCTAAGGATTTTCATATAAATCAGGGTGCGAAACTTGAGTATATAGTTAAGGTTTCTCTTGAACAAAAGGTGGCTGTTTGCTATTTATATAGGTTCCGGCTGTCATAGCCCTAATATTTAATGAAAAAAACATATGTCTTTTTTGATAAAACGAAAAAAAACACTTCAAATCAAAGTCGGGAATGTTAAAATCGGCGGTATGGCTCCGATTGCCGTCCAGTCCATGACCAACACACGTACTCAAGATGTCGCCGCGACGGTATCACAAACAAAGCGTCTTGAAAAAGCAGGATGTGAAATTGTCAGAGTGGCTGTCCCCGACCAGGAAGCTGCTGAAGCAATCTCTTCGATAAAGGATCAGATTTCAATCCCTTTGATCGCCGATATACATTTTGACTACCGCCTGGCCATCTCCGCAGCCAGGGCGGGTGCTGACGGTCTTAGAATCAACCCCGGGAATATAGGAAGCAAACAAAAAGTAAAAGCTGTTGTTGATATCGCCACCGAGTTTAATATACCGATTCGCATCGGTGTTAATTCAGGCTCCCTTGAAAAGGATATCCTGAAAAAATACGGCGGCACATGTGCCCAAGCAATGGTGGAAAGTGCCTTGCGACATATCGAACTCTTAAAGTCATTCGATTTTCACAACATTAAGGTTTCAATAAAGGCATCTGATGTTCATCGCACCATAGATGCTTTCCGGCTGTTTGCATCAAAAACCGACCTTCCGCTACATGTGGGGGTAACCGAAGCCGGAGCCCTTTACCCCGGAATCGTTAAATCCTCCCTCGGTATTGGAATGCTCCTTGCAGAGGGTATCGGCGACACCATTCGCGTCTCTTTGACCCGCGATCCGGTTGAAGAGGTGCGGGTCGGCTACGAAATTCTCAGGGCGCTCGGTATTAGGCAACGTGGGCCCGAAATTATTTCCTGCCCCACCTGCGGCCGTTGTAATATCGATCTGATTGATATCGTTGAGCAGGTTGAAAAGAGTCTATTACTAAATCCGTTGCCGCTCAAGCTTGCCATTATGGGCTGCGTGGTAAACGGTCCGGGAGAAGCCAAAGAGGCCGATATCGGTATAGCCGGCGGTGATGGTACCGGGATACTTTTCAAAAAAGGAAAAGTGATCAAAAAGTTTCCCCAGGAGAAACTCGTCGAGGTATTACTAAAAGAGGTCGCTAAATACGAAAAAGATACGACCATATAAAATTAAAAAGGAAGGTACATGGCAAAATCGACAAAAACTGCGATTACTCCGACAAGGGCCCAAGATTATCCGGAATGGTATCAGCAGGTGGTGAAAGCCTCGGATATGGCGGAAAGGTCGCCGGTCAGAGGCTGTATGGTTATAAAGCCGTGGGGCTACGCTCTATGGGAAAACATTGTGGGCGTGCTCGACGGCATGTTCAAAGCAACCGGGGTTAAAAATGCATATTTCCCTCTTTTTATTCCCCTCTCTTTTCTAGAAAAAGAGGCCGAGCATGTCGAAGGTTTTGCCAAAGAATGTGCGGTTGTTACCCACCACAGGCTCGAAAAAGGAGCCGACGGCGGCCTTGTGCCGGCAGGGAAGCTCACCGAGCCCTTGATTGTGCGCCCTACCTCCGAGACGATTATCGGAGACTCTTTTTCCAAGTGGGTCAGCAGCTATCGTGATCTCCCGATACTGATCAACCAATGGGCCAATGTGGTCAGATGGGAGATGCGAACCCGTCTCTTTTTAAGGACAACTGAATTTTTGTGGCAAGAAGGGCATACCGCCCATGCTTCGGCCCAAGAAGCCATAGAACGTACACAAATGATGCTTGACGTTTATGCCCGCCTGGCAGAAGAGTATCTGGCCATGCCGGTTATCAAGGGTAGAAAAACAGCAGCAGAAAGATTTCCCGGAGCGGTCGATACCTTGTGCATTGAAGCCATGATGCAGGACAGGAAAGGGCTTCAAGCCGGTACCTCGCACTTTTTGGGGCAGAATTTTGCCAGGGCCTCTGATATCATATTCCAATCCGCCCAGGAGACAGAGGAGTATGCCTGGACAACCTCATGGGGCTCATCCACCCGTCTTATCGGGGGCCTTGTCATGACGCACGGTGATGACGACGGTATCATACTGCCGCCGAAAGTGGCATCCTCCCATGTGGTTCTAATGCCCATTACCAGAAAGGCAAAGGATAAAATGGATGTAATGACGTTTACCGAAAGCCTGGCCAATGAACTGAAAGAAAAAAAATATCATAACCGCCAACTTGAAGTGGAGATTGACGACCGGGATATAGGCGGTGCCAGAGGATGGGAGTGGATCAAAAAAGGGATACCGCTGCGTGTTGAAATCGGCCCCAGAGACATTGCCGAGAATTCCGTATTTGTCGCCAGAAGAGATAAAGGACATCAAGAAAAAGCGTCATTAAAAAGAGATTATTTTGTTGGAACAATAACCAATCTTTTGGACGAAATGCAGCAGAATCTTTTTGAGCGTGCCCTGTCGTTCAGAAAAACACATACCGTAATCATTGAAAACCGGGATGATTTTTATGATTTCTTTACGCCGCAAGATATGGAGAAACATGAAATTCATGGTGGTTTTGCGTTATCCGGTTGGTGCGGGGCGCAGGAATGTGAATCAAAAATAAAAGAAGATTTAAGTGTTACTATCCGGTGCATCCCTTTTGATGATGAGACCCCCAAAGGCGAATGCATCTGCTGCCGCAAGCCCGGCGACACCCGGGCAGTATTTGCCAAGGCATATTAATTTATGATTCGTATCAACGACATACTTGACAAGGTTTCCAATTATAACCCGGAAGCGAATCTGGATATTATTGAACGTGCTTATATTTATTCGGCCAGAGTACATGAAGGCCAGATTCGATTATCCGGCGAACCATATCTGTCTCACCCCCTTGAAGTAGCCGGCATTCTCGCCGATATGAAACTTGATGCCGTCAGTGTTGCCGCCGGGATACTCCACGACGTGATCGAAGACACCCATGCGACAGCCCAAGAAATAATGGAAATATTCGGAGAGGAAATTACGCATATCGTCAACGGAGTAACCAAACTGAGTGCCCTCTCCTTTGGCAGTTCCCAGGCCCGCCAGGCTGAAAATATCAGAAAGATGATCCTTGCCATGGCGGATGATATACGCGTCATCCTGATTAAGCTGGCTGACCGGCTCCACAATATGGTGACGTTAAATTTTCATTCTGAAGACAAAAGATTGAAAATCGCCCAGGAAACCCTTGACATCTATGCGCCTATTGCTGCACGTCTCGGTATTTACTGGATAAAAAAGGAACTTGAAGATACTTCTTTTATGTATCTCCAACCCGAGGAATATGCAAAAATCAAAGAATTTGTCAGTACCAACAGAGAAGAACGCGAAAAATATATTGAAACCGTTAAAAGTTTCATCGAAAAGAAAATGGATGAAGCCAATCTGAAATGCGAAGTTATGGGCAGATTCAAGTATTATTACAGTATTTATCAGAAGATGATCAAACAGGGCCTGGCATTTGAAGAAGTATACGATATTATTGCTTTCAGGATAATTCTCGATACAATCCCCAAGAGCTATGAGGCACTAGGAATCGTCCATTCTCTTTGGAAGCCGGTCCCTAAAAAATTCAAGGATTATATTGGAGTCCCCAAGCCCAACATGTATCAATCCCTCCACACAACAGTAATCGGTCCTTATGGTGAACGCATTGAAATTCAGATTCGGACCCGCGAAATGGATAAAGTCGCCAAATCCGGCATTGCTGCTCACTGGAGTTATAAAGAAGGTAAACGCTCTGATGAACAGATTAGAAAGACATTCGCCTGGATTCAAAACTTGGTCGAAAACCAGGAAAATATCGGGGATCCCGATGAGTTTTTAGAAAATGTTCGCATCGATCTCTTTCCGGATGAAGTTTACGTTTTTACGCCTCGCGGTGAAATAAAATCGGTTCCCCGGGGGGCTACGCCGGTTGATTTTGCCTATTTAATCCATACGGAAGTAGGCAATCAGTGTGCCGGCGCCAAGGTAAGCGGGCGCATTGTCCCCTTGCAATATGAATTAAAAACCGGCGATACCGTTGAAATAATAACAAATAAAAAAGGACATCCCAGCAAAGATTGGCTTAATTTTGTCAAATCGGTAAAAGCGCGTTCCAGGATCAGACAATGGATCAAAACCGAGGAAAAAGAACGCAGCCTCACCTTGGGCCGGGAAATGTGTGAAAAGGCCTTCCGCAAAGATCGACTGAATTTTAATACACTTTTGAAATCAGAAGATATGGGGAAGGTTGTCGAATATTTCGGCTTTAAGACCATTGATGATCTGATAGCAAGCGTCGGTTACGGCAAAATTACCCCTCTGCAGATTATACGCAAAATCACTCCCAAACCCGAGCCGGATGAAAAACATGAATCGATTTTAGAAAAAATTATCAGCCGGGTGCGCAAGAAAAAACCAAAAGCGGGCATCGTCGTAAAGGGGGTTGACGACATCCTGGTAAAGTTCGGCAAGTGCTGCCAGCCGGTTCCCGGAGATCCGATAACCGGCTATATCACCAGAGGTTATGGTGTTACCGTTCACCGCACCCGTTGTGTAAATGCTTTGAAAATGAGTCCCGAAAGACAGATCGATGTGCAGTGGAACCTGGATCTTGTCGATACATATCCGGTAAAAATACGTGTTCGTTCCTACGACAGGGTGGGAATGTTGGCGGATATTGCAGCTACTATCAGCAAAAACGGTGCCAATATTGTAAGTGCAAGTACAGAAACCCGGGAAAGCAAAATTGTCGACAGTTTTTTTACGATAGCGGTTGAAGATACCAATCATTTAAAAAAAGTTGTATCGGCAATCAGGAAGATAAGTAACATTCAGGAAGTAAAGCGGATTGACCGTTAGACTGCTACAGATACCAAAAATGGTCTTATTGGGAGCTTTTCACTTCTTTTACGAGATGATGATTGTCATGCGTAAACAGTCATTTGTCACTTGTCATTAGTCATTTGCAAAAAGAGACCATTGCAAAACATCCCCTTTTACACCGTTTGAGCCAATATTGTAGAATTAAGACGCTTTGACGACGTGACCGGATTTTATACAACTGGTGCACACCTTCATCCGCTTGACCCTTCCGTTTTGAACCGCCCGCACTCGCTGAAGGTTTGGGTTAAAACGGCGTTTGTTTAAATTATGGGCATGACTTACGTTATGACCGGACATCGGTTTTTTCCCGCATATATCACACATCTTGGACATGATTTGTTTCTCCATTTTACGAATTCATTGATTCCGACTAAATCATACCTAAAGACGGAACCTGGTTGTTTACAATAATTTGTTTGGGGTGTAAAGAATTATTTTACCGCTGTTTCTTTGAGCTTCTCCTCACACTGCATAATATATTGAAGCGCCTTTTGGTGCACACCTACATCCGGGTAGTTGGTAAGTACGTTTTTGAAACGCTGCAGGGCAGCTTTGTAGTGCTTGCTTTTGTAATAAAAAAGGCCCACATAGAAATCATGCCCGGCCAGGCTTTTTTGACAGTTTTTGATATTTTGTTCAGCCTTGATCGAATATGGATCGTTGGGGAACTGTTTTCTTAGACTCTCAAAAGTCTCTAAAGCCTTTTGGGCTGTGCTTTGGTCTCGGTCGACGGTATCGATACGTTCGAAATAACAGAGTCCGGTCTGGTAGATCACATAAGGTATCGCTTCGTTACGGGGATGCAGATTTTCAAAATCTTCATAAGCAGCGATGGCATCTTCGTACTCTTCCAAATGATAATGAGCATCGCCGATTTTTAGTTCCGCAAGGATAGCGTATTGGCTGAATGGGTACCAGTCTTTCAGCTTTCCAAAAGATTCTATGGCGTCTTTGTAATCTTTGTCATTGTACTGCTCCATACCGTCATTTATTAGTTCCTGTGCGGTTTTTTCTTCCTCGGTTTGGAACCATGCACAGCCCGAATATGCAAACATTGCAATCAGACCCAAGAGTACAAAACGTTTCATTCTTTTACATTCTGGAGGTAGTGTTCTGCTGAAAATGCAGCGATGGCGGCATCGCCAACAGCAGTTGCAATCTGACGCAAGGGAGTGCTCCTCACATCACCGGCGGCGTATACCCCCGCCACCGAAGTCTGCATGTTCGCATCGACTATAATAAAACCGTATTGATCCAGTTCGACAAGCTCAGGCAAAAATTCCAAATTGGGAAGGATGCCTACCCAAATAAAACATCCGGCTACGGCAATCTCTTTGGTATCACCGGTCTTTAAATTTTGAACCGAAATTTTTTCAACGTCGGTTAAACCCTGAATGCCGGTTAATACAGAGTCCCATAAAAATTCGATTTTTTCGTTGGCCAGTGCCCGTTCCTGAAGAATCGCTTCGGCCCTAAGCTGATCCCTGCGGTGAATCAGATAGACCTTTTTGGCAAATTTTGTCAAAAAAAGACTTTCCTGTACAGCCGTATCTCCCCCTCCGACTGCAGCAACAACACTATCCTTGAAAAAAGGTCCGTCACAGGTTGCACAGGCAGATACACCCTTACCGTAAAAAGTATCTTCACCCGGCACACCCAGTTTTTTAGGAGATGCCCCGGAAGCGATAATGATCGCATGGGTTGTGATCACCCTGTCGCTGAGAGTGATCTTTTTGATCGGTTCGGATAAATCCATGGAAACGACCGCGTTCGTTTCTATATTCAGATCAAATTTTTGGACCTGTGCGGTCATCTTCTGTACCAGATCAGGACCTGAAATTCCTTCAGGAAAGCCGGGATAATTTTCGACCCAGTCGGTTGTAACAACCTGCCCGCCGGGCACGATTTTTTCAATCAGAATCACATTTAAACGGGCACGGGCTGCATAAAGACCAGCGGTGAGCCCGGCAGGGCCACCGCCGACAATTACAAGATCGTAGTCAACATTTTTCATTGCCAAAAGGCCTCTATACTTTGTTTAACATTTCCTCGAGTTTTGATTTGGCAACTATGCCGATAACCTTATCGATAATCTCTCCGCCATCAAATAAAATGAGGGTGGGAATGGATTTAATCCCGAATTTTCCAGGTGAAACCGGATTATCATCAACATTGCATTTGGCAAATTTGATTTTATCGCCAAAGGTACCGGCAAGCTCTTCAACAACGGGAGCGATGGCCCGGCAGGGGCCACACCACGGAGCCCAGAAATCGACCAAGACCGGTTTCTCAGACTGCAACACTTCGGCCTCAAAATTGCTGTCTTCAATTTCCAAAACACCTTCTGCCATAATATTAATCCTTTCTCAAAATAAAATCGTTTTAACGATTTCATGAAACGCGGCTACGCCGCTTAAAAATTGAATTCATCCCTCCCTGCTCTGCTACGGCGAAATCTACGTTGCGTTCCGAGAAACAGCGGAGGATTCAAATTTAAAATAAAACCGCAATATAGTAATATGGATCAGCATTGTCAACCTTGGAACTGTTTGAAAAATGGTAACGTTTGTCTCTCCCACCGCATATAAAGTCATAAATTTCGCCCGGATCGATATCATAATCCCACATTATTTTTTTAAGGATCATATGTGCTTCATTTTTATCACTTTTATTCATTTTTAGTCTTTTCTGTCGAATTTATAATTCCCAAAACATTATGTATTTGATATCAATCTAAAGTACAAGCAAAACTTATGGGCTTCGACCCAATTGGAACAACGGATTTAATGGAAATTGGCGGATTTGTAAAATTAGCAATTCGTCTCTAAATTGCAATTTGATTTTCTCGCTTTGGCGGGATAATAATTTTAAGACGCTTGACATATTAGGGAGCCATGCTATGGACCGTAAAATTCGTATTGGGGCGCTGATATCAGGGGGCGGCAGCAACCTTCAGGCCATCATGGACGCCTGCGAGGAAGGAATGATCAGCGGTGAAATAGTCTTTGTGGGTGCGGATAATCCGGCTGCAGGCGGTCTTGAAAAAGTACGCAGCAGAGGAATACCAACATTTGTAGTCGATTACGTATCAATCATAAAACAGTTCAAAAAGGGACAGGGCAAGGCCGTGCTGCCTGAGGATTTCGATCTTGACGACGTCCTGGCAAAGCAATCTCTGTTCGCGGCGGATTCCGATCCCGAAAAAGTCAGAAACTTCATAATGACCCGGGCGGTGGCTGAAGCTAAATTACTTGAAGCGATGGAGCCTCACCCCTTCGACTTGCTGGTGCTGGCAGGCTTTATGAGAAATCTAACACCGTATTTTATCGACCGGATAAATACGGTCCCCGGCAGTCTCCGCATCATGAACATCCATCCGGCGCTGTTGCCCGCATTTCCCGGAATTGACGGTTATGGGGATACTTTCAGGTACGGCTGCAAGATCGGGGGGTGTACGGTACACTTTGTCGATTACGGTGAAGATTCCGGCCCGATTATCGGTCAAAAGGCTTATGAAATAACTGCAGATGATACCATCGAAACCATTCGCGCAAAGGGCCTCAAGCTGGAGTGGTCCCTATATCCGGATTGTGTGCGGCTGTTTGCCGAAGGCCGTCTGCAAACGGTTCGGATGACCTATCCGTTAAAAAGCGGCAAAACCTACGAAGGGACCGTGGTGAAAATAACCCCGCCGCCAGAAACCTTTTAAGCCTTCCAGCTTTTCCATAAATCAGAATAAATCTGACACATTTTTTTCAATTAACGGTCGTTCTGTGTGACGGTTGTAACCATGATGGCCGCTATCTACTAGATTTTTTTGGTGCTCCCCAAGATACGATACAATCGCATTCTTGTATGATTTACGATTTTCTTGTGTGTTTTGTGTAAAGCTGATACCCATTCCCCGGGTAACGATTTTATCATCAGGGACGTTGCTATTGGACCAGACTACCTCGGGTATGTTCCCGTCTTTCTTGAGGACCTTATTGTTTTTTATCGGTCTATCTGTAAAAAACTTAAGTCAAAAAAGATTAAAGTTTTTATTGATACGGTCGATAAGAAATTAAACATACAACAGATTTGATTTGCTGAAGGGCAAACCTTCCGAAAGGTAGGGGCGCAAAGCTTCCGGTCTAAGTCCGTTTCAAGCGGATAAGATAGCGGGGTTGCTAAGCCAAGGAAATAGCAACCCGCTTCTCTTCTCGGAGGCGGGTTTTTTTATTTAAATTTTCATATGCAAAAGTTAGAGGACTTTCACCATTAAAGGTATCGCCACAAACGTCCCTATGGAACTGCCCAGATTGGTAAATACCACTACCAGCAGGATGCGGGTTACCTTGTTTTTCCAAAAGCCCCTGATGGAAAGAATGTCCTCCGACAGGTTTTCAAAATCCCTTACCTTGGGTTTGCGGGAAAAGGCTTCCACCAGCCCGGAAACCCAGCCGGCCGCAATCATGGGGTTCAGAGAAGTTAAAGGAGCCGCCAGAATCGAAGAAAGGATTGTCAGAGGGTGAGCCAGGGCGATGACGGCACCCAGGCCGGCCAGAATACCATTGGCCAGAATCCACCATACGATCATATCCTTGCCTGCGTGGGAACCGCCCTTATAAAAGCCCGCAACAATCAGTATTATTATGGCCACAGGGATCATCCATTTAAAAACAACCGATGCTTTTCCTTTGGGCGGAATTTGCTTGAGGGCCTCAAAATCTATGTCTTTGTTCCAGTTGTTCTTGATACCGGGCACATGACCGGCACCGACGACCGCAACGATTTTTTTGCCGGGAGCCGTGCGGATTCTGTGGGTCAAATACAGGTCTCTTTCATCGATCAGGATATCTTTTAAGACCGGCAGTGATTTGCCGACATCGGCGAGCAGAGACTGGAGCACATCTTCTTGCTTCATCTTCTCAATATCTTCTTCGCTGATATCTTCAATTTGTCCAAGCGACAAAAGGAATTGAAACAAAAGTTTGAGTTTGCTCCACAGTCCCATAACGCGCCAGGTCTTCAGCAGAGTGATACGGATATCCCGGTCGGCAAGGTGTATGGACGCGCCAACAGCCTGGCCGGCTTCAATGGACTTTATCATCTCCTCGCCGGGTTTGATGTCAAATTTTTTGGCTATCCGTTTCTGAAGTGATGCCAGCAGGAGATTCGAAAGCAAAAGGAAGGATTTTTTCTCCTTGATAACTTTGACGATATCCATCTCCCGCCAAAGCTCTTTCTGACTGATAGTCTGATACCTGGATTCGCACAGTTCAACGCAGACTGTGTCCGGTTTTTCTGTTTCGATAACCTGGACCGCCAGCCGGGCACTTTCACTGGAGACGTGGGCGGTCCCTACGAGAATGACCTCTTTGTCTTCAAATACTAAACGATCTATGTTATTGGTGTTGTTAATCATCAAAATTCGTTATATAATTCCAATTCGAGTTACGGGTTTTTAGCGATAGATAACCATAACTATCACATTGGCCATGTCAATACAAAAGGAAAGATTAGAATATGTCTTCGATCAAATCGCTGAGCGTCTCTTGCAGGCGGGCATCATCGGTCAGCGGCAGGCATATGGCCGAGCGGCAAGCCCGGTGGACCGGAATGCCTCGCCGGATCATCTGGGCGGCATAAATCAAAAGGCGCGTGCTGGCTCCTTCGGTCAGGCCGTGTTCACGAATGTTGCGGATTTTAGCAGCCAGAGACACCAACTTTAAAGCGCTTTGGGAGTCGATATTCCCTTCATGGGCGACGATCTCGGCTTCTTTTTCAGCTGCGGGATAATCGAATTGGATGGAAACAAACCGCTGGCGCGTGCTCTGCTTGAGATCTTTTAATACGGATTGATATCCGGGGTTATAGGATATCACTACCATGAAATCGGGATGGGCCGGGATGATCTCGCCTTTTTTGTCGATGGATAGAGTCCGGCGCATATCGGTCAAGGGGTGGATCACCACGGTGGTATCCTTGCGGGCTTCCACAATCTCGTCCATATAACAGATGGCGCCCATCCGCACGGCCCTCGTCAAGGGGCCGTCCACCCATATGGTTTCATCCTTTTTCAAAAGGTAACGTCCCAGCAGATCGGATGCAAACAGGTCTTCATGGCAGGCCACCGTGATCAGGGGACGCGTTAACCGATAAGACATGTATTCGACAAAGCGGGTCTTGCCGCAGCCGGTCGGCCCTTTGAGCATCACCGGCAGCCTGGCGTCATAGGCGGCCTCAAACAGGCTGATTTCGTCACCGGCAGACAGATAATACGGTTCTTTTTCTATGAAATAGCTACTGGTACCGGGTTGTTTTTTTTCAATGGTCATTGGTCACTCTTTTCAATAATAACTGCTTCATTGATATAGTTTGGCTTTAACTTTATCAAGAAAATTATCATAGGCGCTTTTTTTTGCTAACGCCGGTGGTTACGTTCTAAGGCCTTTTCCTTTTGACATCATTACGTTTTTATCGTAACTATCTTAAAATGAAATAGATCTAAATTTTCCTATAAAGAATCCCCCCTCTCTCCCCTTGAGGGGAGAAAACTTAGTATTATGCCCCATCGTAACAATAAACATCTAAAGCAGCTGGCGATTGCCGATCCGGATCTGGCCGGAGAGGTTCAAAGCATCCTTGCACAAAAAACGTCTCCGGCTTCTGATCGTGACATCGCCCTGCTGGTAGACGAGACCCTGTGGGCGCTCTCTGAGGAGATATCTTTCGGCCGGGAGGTAGCCTTGGGTTATGCCGGCCTTAGCGGCGAAGCCGACGCGCAGATGATAGCGCGATACCGTGATCTGGTTCGCGAATTCGGCCGCAAAGGACCGACGATGGGACGGATCATGGCGACCCATCTGGTGCCGGTGTGCAAATACGGCGACAACCGGCTTCTTAAACATTTTCTACACACCCTTGACGTTATGCAATCCAAGGGTTCCTATACCCTCAAAGATCCCCTCGAAGCATTGTCGGAGTTATTAAACTCCCAAGACCGTGAATCGGCATCCGCTTACCTTCAGCTGCTGGCCGATACCTTTGCCGGGGAGCTGTCCTATGTTCAATGCCAGCATTTTGCCCACATTCTGCCCAGAGCCGTGCTGGGCTTTGCCCCCTTAAGGCGTATATGGCAAATGGAACAATTGCGGCGCGTCGTCAAGACCGATGTTCGTCTGACCGACTCCTTGCTGGACGGCCTTGAAAAAGGGCTCCATCTGCTTTCCAAAGATTCTTTAAACCGCTTTGTAGCGCTTGGTCTCGATAAGCTGAAGCGCAGCCGCAAGTCGGCGGCAAAATTTCTGTCATTGGAATCAAAGCTTGGTGCTGATACTTTCGCACAGATGCAGGTGGTTGTTCCTTTTTCACATCTTCAGGCACAGTTGAACCGTTACGTGCGTGCTCGTACCGGCCTGGCGATATCCGTACGGCCGCTGTCGGATCTGCCGGAAGCATTGTTGAAAGCGGACAGGCAGAGAGCCCTGGCGTGTTCAGACGGCAAATTTATTTATCTGCCCGCTGAGATCAGCACGTTTCCCGACAAGGAAGAAAACATAAACCTTTTCAAATGTCTCACCAGGCTGGAAGCCGGTCTTTATGAATGCAACACCTTCGACTTTGACTTGGAAAAAGCTTTGGAACGCTGCCAGTCGATTGTGGATTGCGGATTGAGGATTGCGGATTTGAATGCGTTGAATATTGCGCCCGATTTTGTCCAAAATCTAAAATCCAAAATCCAAAATCAGAAAAACCTGTCCGATCTGGAGCGTTTTTTCGATTTATTTCCGATCCCGGAGCTGGCTGCCGACCTTTTTACGGTTTTCGAACACGGACGCCTAAAGATCATGCTCGGCAAACTATATCCGGGCCTTATCCGGCAAACATTGCCCCTGCTATGCCGGGAAGCCATGCGCATGCTGAATACGGCAACACCCGTGGGCCTCGTTACTCTCCTGTATCTGTGGATCGCCCTTGAGATTGATGTTCAAAAAAAGCTGGACGTCGAAAAAGTACTTATCGATCACGCCGCTAAGATTTCAGCACGGTTTGAAGAGGCGATAGCTGTCGATGATACGGTGGAGACCTGTGCTGAAATGGTAGCTGCCGGCTATAAGGATGTGGAGAGGCTTTTACAGCAAACCGCACCGGACAAAAGGCTAAAAGAATGTTACGAGTCGATGCTGACGCCCTTCGGCCGCAGGTTAAGACCCGATCTTTTTTTCTCAACCTACCGGCATTTTGAGAAAATTGCAGTCAAATTGAAAGCTCAGCTTAAAGACAAAGAACTGCGGGTTTATAAATCGGACATCCGTCGACACCTGATCGCCGCAAATGGTTCCATTTCCCGTGAAGACCTTCAGGCGATGATCCTCAGCCCGAAAAAAGATCAAGAGGCCGGCGCACAACATGTTCAACAAACCGTGGACCTGTCCTGGCTCGATCTTTCCAAAATCTTTGGCCCCCGGGATCCGGTGTCGGTTGTCGGCGATGACGTCACCGGGCCTGTTTTCTGGTACCCCGAATGGGACTGCGGCCTGCAGGATTATCTTGCAGCTCACGTGAGGGTGCTGGATAGAAATTTACCCATGGTAGAGGGCGACTTTTATTGCAATACCCTCACAAAACACGCAGGATTGATAAAAATCATCCGCTATGCCTTTGAACTTTTAAAGCCCGAGGGCCTTGTCAGATTACGACAGTGGGTCGAAGGGGATGAGTTCGATTACCGGGCGCTTTTGGATTTTGCCATGGATAAAAAAGCAGGCCGAATACCCTCTGATCGACTCTATATCAAGCGCATCAAACAAGTGCGCGATGTTGCCGTGCTGCTTTTGGTCGATCTTTCGCGCTCAACCGCCAACACCGTGAACGGCTCGCAGGCAACGGTGTTGGACGTTGAAAAAGAAGCCATCGTCCTGTTCTGTGAAGCTCTTGAAGTTGTGGGAGACGCTTTTGCCATTGCCGGATTTTCCGGCACCGGCCGCCTGGGGGTTGATTACTTTCGTGTCAAGGGATTTGATGAAACCATGAATGATACCATTAAACAACGCATCAATGCCGTTGCTCCACAACGCAGCACCCGGATGGGGGGTGCCATCCGGCATGCGACCTGCCAGCTGGAGAAGATGGCTGCAAAAGTTCGTTTGCTGATCATTCTGGGCGATGGTTTTCCAAACGATGTTGACTACAAACGAGACTATGCCATTTTAGACACCGGCAAAGCCATCTTCGAAGCACATTCCAAAGACATCTACACCCATGCCATCACCGTTAATATGGCATCAGACCCTAAACTTGATGATCTTTTCGGAAATGTTCGCCACAACGTCATATCCGATGTCCGTGAACTGCCCGACAAACTGCTGCGGATCTATGGGGAGCTGACCCGGCATTAAAAACTGCAAAGCCATATCGACCAAATTTTCTCGATATTTATCATATATGTATTATAGTATGCAGAATAAAAGTGAACTAAAGTTTAAAGTGCCTAAAGTGAGCTAAAGTTGTGGAACTCACCTTTTCGGCGAGACCAATTATTATAAATTTGACAGAATACCTTAATTTTAGGCACTTTAGATCACTTTAGGCACTTTAAACTTGTAATATGACTCAATCAAGATCCAGAGAGTATGTAAAAAAAGAACTTAGTAGTAATCCTTTCAAATTTGAGTGAGGACCTTATGCTAATACACGATGATATCTTTGAATGGAGCGGATGGGGCGGCAGACTCAGCCTTGGCAGCGGAAAGTGCCGGCTTCGGATCTATGATCTTAAAGAGACAGGTGCAAAAAGCCCGTCGCATCTGCACCATACTATCGTTATAGTTACTGATGTACCCAACAACAACAGATCAGTTAAAAGTAGTACCAGTCATGTTGCCACTCAGGTCGTAAAAGAATTTAACCTCAATCCCCAGCGCACGTTGTGGATTGAATATTATCCCGAGAGTAAATACGGCGTGGACAGCGAGCATGTTATGCCGGAAAGATTCGAGGCGGTCGAATTTACCTGGCATGCAGAGAGTGCCATCAAGCCGCAATGGCGGGAATTAAAACCACCGCTTTTAGACGAAATCAAGAAACTGATAAGGTAAACCCGTCATCATATCGGCCGGGGAACCTGACAGAACCGCTCTTTTCTGAACACTATCGTGACACCCTAATCCTCCCGGCAACTACGACCCAATCTTCTTTGGCACGGGTATCGATGATTTCAAATCCAAGGCTTTTCATTTTTTGAACAACATCTATTTTATTTTTTTCAACAATACCCGCGCATATAAATATGCCTTTTTGAGTCAGAACGTCGCTGATGCTGTCCAGCAGTTCTAAAACAGCAGCGGATGAAATATTGGCGACAGCCAGATCAAATTGTTCATCTACCCCATCGACCAGGTTGCCGGTTGTTATCTTGAATATTTCGCTTTCAATGCTGTTTTGCAGCATATTCCGGTGGGCTATTTTTACAGCTTCCTCATCATTATCGATTCCCACCAGCTTGGCGGCACCTAACTTTGCTGCCGCGATCATCAGTATGCCAGAACCGGTACCCACATCAAGAAATGAATCCCCCTTAGCCAAATAAGATGCAATCATCTCTATACACAACGTCGTAGTCGGATGGGTGCCGGTCCCAAACGCCATGCCCGGATCGATCTCTAATACGATTTCGCCTGCGGATCGAGAGTATTCTCGCCAGGTCGGCTTGACGACAATAGCAGCTCCGATTTTTTCGGGCCAGAAATAAGACTTCCACGCTTCAGACCAGTCGGCTTCATCCATTTGAGAATAAAAAATGCGGCTTTTAATGCCAATGGCTTTTTCCAGTCTTTGAAGCTTTTGCTCAAGAATCCGACACCGTTTTGCAGCTTTGTCATCTTCCCGGAAATATCCGATCACCGCATTCTGTTCCGGCAAATCAACGGCATCTTCTCCCCAGTCTTCTTCAGGATCGATCTCGGGGTCCTCAATGACAACTCCTTGCAGCCCGAACTCATGAAAAAGGTTTGCAATCAGATCCACTGCCAGCTGCCTGTCATCAAAATCAATTACAACCTTGGCTTCGATCCATTTCATAATTTTTCCTCTTAAATACGCGCTTTGGGGTGAATTCGTAATTGGTTGTTTTAACTTACTAAGACTTAGTTATATGAGCAATAGGGGAGTTTTTTTATAAAGTTTCGTCTGGTAGCGGAATGGATGATCATATTTTAAAGCGTGTGCTGTTTGAGTGTATTAAGGATCGTTAGAAAGAACAGACAATCTGTGGAAATGTTTTCTGAGCAGGAGAACCGGCCGCTTGCCAAACCTGTTGTATTAATTGCAAAAACATCTGTTCTTTTTTACGAGCCTTTATGCACGAGTTCACACGTTTTAAAATATGATTATCCATGCAGCGATCTGGAACGAAAACTCCCCGACCCCTCAGTTATATGAAAGAGAGAAAAAATAAATCTATAAAATCGCGCAGCGATTTTATTTGAACTTTTCTTTGGGCGGATTAAAGTAACCGTATTTTACATCCGGAAACAGTTTTTGAATACGATACAGGACCTTTTGCATGCCCACGGGTTTTCCGTGTTGGGCAACACTCTCCATAATGCTCCAGTACCTGAGCGGGTCAAAGTTAAGGTTGCGCCACTGGATCATGTTGATGCGATGCTGCCGGATAAAGGCGATCAGGGCGTCTAACTCTTGCGGAGTATCGGTAAAACCCGGGCTGTTCAGATAGTTTATGGCTACAAATTTCTTGCGGCTTATCGCAATGTCAATACTTTTGATCACATCATTGAAATCATAGCCCTTTGGCTGAAAGTAGATATCGTAACATTCTCGACGGATGCTGTTCAAACTGATGCGGATGCTGTCGAGACCGGCATCAAAAAGTCTTTTAAGGGTATCGGGGCGGCTGCCGTTGGTGTTCATGTTGATGGTTCCGCGGGAGGTAACCGAACGTATCTTTGCTATGGCCGGCGCGATAACATCCGCCGCCAGCAGGGGATCGCCTTCACACCCCTGCCCAAAACTGACAACGCTCTTGTTTACCTTCCGGATGTGCTGCAGGGCGATTTCGGCGATTTCCGCTGAAGTCGGCTGAAAAGCGATCCTCTCCTGACTGATGGAAATCTTGCCGCTTTTTTGAAAAGACAAACACCCCAGACACCGGGCATTACAATGTCCGGACGTCGGCAGCGGCGCCTCATACCTCCCCAAAAAGAAATTCTTGGCCGCCGGACATCCAAATTTCAAGGCGCATTTTTCGAGGTGTTTTCTCAACCGGTTGTCCGGCATCTCCTTTTGCATTTTATGAATTCCAACGGCAACATCCTCGGTTTTCATCAATCTCAAATCCTGACGCCTTTCGCGGTCTACCCGAATCACAGCGGATCTGAACTTGTCTTTATGCCACCCAACCGCACCATATGAAAAAAGGGGCAGATACCCGGCCTCCTTATCTTCACTATAAGCGCCGGCATACATCGTAACGTAGCCGGGCGAATTAAAAGCAGCCACCGGGTATATCTGCTCGCCGGGTATATACGGATTCACTTTGAGCGTTTCTAGCAGACCTGTTTCCATGTTAAACACCACGGGTCTTCTGTCCGGCAGCAGCATCAGTTCCCCGCCATAGGGCATGTTGATGGTTTGATCCAATGTCAGCGGCCTGCGCAACGATCCTGCCATGCCCACGGCGGCATACCCTTCAAGTTCAAAGATCTCACCGGCCGCATTCGCCACCACGGCCTTGATGAGCGTACTTTTTATCCGGCCCGATTTAGTGATCTTTAAGGGAGTCATCGATATCAGTATTTTTTAATTATAATCGTCTTCGTTGTATTGATTATGTAACTTTGGAGTTTTGCCCGCAAGTTAAACTTCATCACATTGAAAAAGCACTTCATGAAGTAAATATAACATGAAAAAACAAACATCAATAGCCCGGATATTTTGATTCGATGTGCATGTTTAGAACATCGCAACATAATATGGATGAATTTCAATAAAAACTATGATAAAATCAGATGTTACCTGAATCTTGCATATGTGAGGAGCAACCCATGAAAAGCTATCGCAAAGAATTGTGGTTTGAGGTGCCGACCCGGCGAGCACTTATCAACATTACGCCACAGATTGAAGATTGCCTGAAGGAAAGCGGCATCAAAGAAGGATTGGTGCTGGTCAATGCCATGCACATCACGGCCTCTGTGTTTATAAACGACGACGAGGCGGGTCTGCATCACGACTATGAAATCTGGTTGGAGAAACTGGCACCCCACGCGCCGGTTTCTCAGTACCGGCACAATGTGGGCGAAGACAATGCCGATGCGCACATGAAAAGACAGATCATGGGGCGTGAAGTGGTTGTGGCCGTCACTGACGGCCGTCTTGACTTCGGCACCTGGGAGCAGATATTTTACGGCGAGTTTGACGGGGGAAGACGTAAAAGAGCCCTGGTAAAAATTATTGGCGAGTAGCTGCAAAGTTAGCAGTTGTTTTCAAAGCTCATAAGTGGGGCTGTCAATAAACGAAGCTGATTTGACAACTGCCAAATTTGAGATTTATCTGACTTTACAAGCTACTCTCGAAATTGTATTGATCTAGCCAAGGACTATTTCAATATACCTCATCATACTGAATTAACGTCTAAAATGCGATACGATTAACATGTCTCAGCAGGATAATGCGCAGG
>JACNIG010000405.1:0-6553 GCA_014383215.1 Candidatus Desulfatibia vada
TAGCGGTTGCTCAGTCTCCAACTCATCCGGTCAAAGAAAAAGCGTACGTGCATAAACCCTCTGTCTCATCCGTCCCAAGAGTTAGCAACAATACCAACTCAAAACATGCATTTTGTCAAAGGTAATCAGAGGCTTAAATTAATACCATCAAACGAAATCTCATCCTTAAAAATGAGGTTTAAATATCACAGGGCTTGACGGCTTCTAAATATCCCAATTAAGTTGGAGATATCTGTAAAACCGAAGAGACGAATTATTTTTATTCGATCAAAACCAGGGCAAAGTAATTCCATCGGCCATAGGTTTCTTTTTGGGTATCGACTTCAAAACCATTGTTTCTGGCTGTTCTAAAGACATCAATACCACAGGCCTCCATCAATGGTCTGATCCTTTTTTTGGACTCCTCAGGTTTCTGAAGATCACACGGATCTTCGTCTTCTCCAGAAGGTCAGGTTGCACCGGAATTAGATTCTCCTTCGGACCCTGAAGGCAGAGCTGTAAGTGCAAATGCTTTGTAAAAGCCCAAATGATAAGCCTCTACCTCAAGTCGAACGGCGATATCCGTCAGAGCTTTTCCTTTCGGTCCATTCAATAATATCGCTTTAGTATATTCACTCAGGACCTCCTTGGTTTCATCGACACCAGGAGTGAGTGGCGGGTGAAAGCCGTCCTTGTTGTAAAATGGACATCCGTAGAGGCATTTCCAAAGGACCCATTTCTGCACGATTACTGTGCTGGTATCGATAATCTTTGCCTTCTCAACTCCTAATCCATATGCTTTGTCTATTATCGCATTTATTGAGGGTTGCGTTTTCTTTTCGAGAGTGTGTACCTTTTCGTCACCGGGTTTAGAATCGTATGTCGGTTTTTGTTTGTATACTAATCGGCTGGGTTTTTCCGCACGGAGAAGTACGCCTTTGGTTTTTGGCGAACTATTAAAGCCGGTTTCACCAACAAGCTCTGTTTTTTCAAATCCGACTTTCTGCAACAAAGCCAGGAAATCCTTTCCCGGTATCGTGCCACCCTCTCATTGGAACCAATTCGCAAG
Organism: Candidatus Desulfatibia vada; assembly: GCA_014383215.1. Classification (GTDB taxonomy): domain Bacteria; phylum Desulfobacterota; class Desulfobacteria; order Desulfobacterales; family UBA11574; genus Desulfatibia_A; species Desulfatibia_A vada. Next base: position 1,049 of record JACNIG010000405.1, read on the forward strand.
GCGGGTCTTGATGTCTGTTTCAACATTGCCTGCTGCAATCTGATCTGCCATCATTAAACGTCCTCCCGGTTTTAACACCCGAAAGATTTCGGTCAACGCTCTTCTTTTGTCAGGGATCAAATTGATCCCCCCGTTAGAAATCACTACGTCAAATGTATCATCAGGAAACGGCAGGTCCTCGCCGGATGTCTTGTGGAAACTGACATTATCAATATCCGTCATTTGGAGATTAGATTCACCTCGGGCTATCATTTCTGGAACAATATCCACACCCACGGCAGAGCCATCCGTTCCAGTTATCATCGCAGCCAGAATCGTATCCACCCCTGCGCCACAGCCGACATCAAGAACTTGCTTTCCTTTACTGATTTTCCCCAAAGAAAAAGGATTTCCAACGCCACAATAGGAAGATATGACAGCATCCGGTAGTCTGTCGATCAGTTTCTTATCGTATTGAAGTTCCTCAAGCCCTTTTTGTCCTGTGGGATATTTGAACTGGCCTTCAGGAGTCTGAGCAACTTTAGAGTATTTTTCACGAATGCCTGCTTCGATTTTAGCGAGATCGGCTTGGGCTATATCAGTTTCCATGTTTTTTCCTCCATTAAGCAACGACATTTGCGGTATCACTTTGAATAACGGATGGCCTTCTTGATAGCCTCGGAAAGCGTTTCCATGTCCGGAATGGTGTCAAAGGCGATGTGCTCATTGATCACTATGGATGGAACGGCGGGCTTTCGCCTACAAATTTTTCCAATTCGGCATGTCGGGCCACGCCCTCCCTGGAACCGACATCGACAACCTTCCACTGAAGGATTCCCTGCTCGAATTCTGGAGCAATTTCTTCTAATATTGCAATTGCCAGATCGCAAAGCATGCACCCTTTCTGTTTAGCGACGATTTCGACCATCACCTTTTGTGAATCCATGTATCGATGTTCCATTTCCAGGATCTATATTTATTGAACTTGTTCTTTCCTTGAATTGCTCAATTATTTCAAATTTGTGATAGATTGAGACTTTTCGGGTATGGACAAGATTTCTTGATATTTAGCAAAACCCTCAGGAAAGGACTAACGTGCATTATGGTAGCGTCTCAACCCCTTTGAAAATAGTCAACAATTGGTTTTGCAGTCATCTGTTTTAGGCCTTTTGAAATTCCAGTAGCAGGAAAGGTTGAATCGAGTTGGAGGTCAAATCCGCCTATTTCCCCAGCTCTTCCTTAACGGCAAGGCCTATCTTTTCAAGCAACAACGGTTTTCTTATATACGTTCCCGCACCCAGACTCTGAAGCTCTTTGACACGGTCTGTTTCAGAAAATCCACTGGCAATTATTGCCTTCTGCCCAGGATGGAGTTCAATAATTTTTTTGTAGGTGTCGAGCCCATCCATACCTGGGTCCATAATCATATCCAGTAACAATAAATCAACCTTGTTGGTCGTAAGATATTCAACAGCCTCTTCCCCGCTTGAAACCGATACGACCGAATAACCCAACTCTTTTAACATGCCGAAGGCTATTTGCCTCTGGTCTTCCACGTCATCGACGATCAAAATCGATTCCCCATTACCGCTATAGGACTCAATGGTTAAAGAAGATTCATCTTCAGCCAATTTTTTACGGGTCACCGGGAAAAAAAGAGGATGACTACCCAGGCATATATAATCGTATCAGCAACTGCCACGCTCCATAGATCTTCCTTAATGGAAAGTGCAACGCTGGGAAGATAAACAAAAAACCCGAAGACAGCGCCGACAAACACAAAGATCATCAGAAGGCGTTCCTGCCAGTACCTTATTCCGTCATCGGTAGTAAGGCCTGGGGGAGTCGTCTTCCTATCGATGAAATCCTTTAGCCTCGACACGTAAGTTTTTAGCATGAGACTAACCTTATGCTGCGATATAAACACCTCTACTTACCCTCTTGATTTTACCTGTCTTACATGCCCTGAAAACAATACTCCTGATTTTATCGTCCTGAAGACCTGTCCGGTCTCTCAATTTTTTAAGGTCAACCCCCTTTTTATGCCTTTTTATAACATTGAGCACCTGGGCGGTATCCGTCAGGCTTCTTGCTTTACGTGCAGGAGGCTTTTTCACACCTGCTTTTCTCTGAGATCGAATCTTCGCTGCAGCCCTGTGTTTAGATTTCTTGGCGGTTTTAGCTTTAGGCTTCTCAAGCTCGTTCACTTTCACGATAAGATTTTCGGTCTCTTCAGTTAAGGTTTTGAGAGCATTCGTCATTGATTTCCCTACTGCCCTCACAGTGGCTATGGCCGATTTAGGTCGTGCATCTCTTCTCATCAGAATCCGTACCAATTGTCCTTCTGTGGATTCATATGTGTTGAACCTGCCTGCACAAGCCAAACATTGCCGGCGACGTTGAATCCCGATTCCTTCTTGAAACGGCCTTGAATCGATCACCTTGTTAACACTCTTTCCGCAATGGGGACATTCCATAAACAATTCCTCCAGATAAAAGTTACCACTCTCCAGTGTTTTTTGATGATTTGCTGACATGAAGCTTTTTACGAGTTTGTAAAGTTTCAAATTTCAAATTGCAAGTTTCCAATAAATATCCACCGTTGACAATCAATCTATCCCTCAGGTCTAAATATGTTTAATTGAAACCTCTTTTTCCATTCAACAGACCTGCCACGTGCCCAAGCAAAGCATCGCTGGACAGGGGTTTTGTCATGTAATCGTCTGCGCCGGCCTTCATGATTTTATCTCTATCTTCTTCGGTATCGTAACCTGTGATGGCGAGGATCTTTATGTGAGAGGTCTGCGGATCTTCCTTTATAAGTCTGCATACCTCAAATCCACTCATCTGTGGAATGCGCAGGTCCAGAATAATGAGGCCCGGTCTAAATGTGGCAATCTTAGCCCCGGCAGCAAAACCGCTTGAAGCTGTTTCAGTTTCATACTTATGCGCTGAGAGCATTTGGGTAAGCACATCGCGAATTTCGCGATCATCATCTACGATAAGAATCTTGTTGTTTGAAGAAAAATTGTTCGCCAGGGGGTACATCCCCCTTTCCACGATAAAGGCGTCCAGATCCTTTCTCAGAATTCTGAAGTGTCCCCCGGGTGTTTGCGAGGCTTTCAGGTCTCTGGACTTAATATATCTCCAGAGAGTTCCCCTGCTGAGGGAGCAATACTCCGCAGCCTGCCCAACGGTATAAAGGTCGTTTTTCATGGTTATATCACCCTTTCTTACCAAACTTAATAATGGCGTTTAAACGAATAAAGCAAATAATACGATTGTGCTGAATTAAACGATTAGAACAATTTTAGAAAGAAACAGGCCGCGTGTCAAGAAAAAAGAAGAGAGAATTTAGGATTCAGGAATTCAGGAATTTAGGGATTAAGGAATTGATGACGTGTGAGTTACGGGTTGCGGGTTAAGTTCCTTGCGCCTTGAGTCTTGCGCCTTACGCCTTCAATACTGTTTGATTCCGAGAGTCTGTTTGAATAATCTGTGTAAATCTGCTAATCTGCGAATGGGATTGAGAAATTGATAACGTGTCCATATGAATTGGCTTGGCATATTTCTCAATGCTAAAATAGAAAAGGAAATCACATCTGCCTTCTGAACTGGGCGTTATGTGAAACGGTGAAAAAAGATGAGAAGAAAAGAAAAAGAGATTTTGGACAGGGAAGAGATGGAATCTATCATCAGCAAGGCAGACGTCTGCCGGCTCGGTCTTTCTGTTGACAACATCCCCTATATTGTTCCACTTAATTTCGGCTACAGAGACAGTTGTCTCTATTTTCACACACCCAAAGTCGGTAAGAAAATGGATATGATCAAAACCAATAGCAGGGTTTGTTTTGAAATGGATATTGATCATGAAGTGGTCAGGGCTGAGAATCCATGTGACTCGAGCATGAAATTCCGGAGTGTTATCGGGTACGGGAGGGCATCTCTCTTAGACGAAATTGAGGAAAAGAGGAGGGCATTAGATATTATTGTGGAACATTATTCAGGGCAGGTAAATGAGTACAAGGAAAAGATGGTAGATCATCTATCAGTTATCAAGGTCCAAGTAGAGAGTATGACCGGGAAAAAGTCAGGATATTGATTCCACACATGCCTACATTTCTCCAAAGGCTGCATCCAACACCCCAATGATAAAATCCACGTCCTCGCGGGTGATACACATGGGCGGTTTTATCCGCAGCACGTTGCCGTAAAGACCGCCCTTCCCTATCAATAAACCCATCTCCTTGGTCCTTTCGAAAACCCGTGCGCACTCGTCTTTGGCAGGTTCTTTGGTCTTTCGATCCTTTACAAGTTCCACCCCTGTCATCAGCCCTCTGCCCCGCACATCCCCAATCAGGTCATGTCCTGACATGAGATTTTTTAGTCCTTCCAAGAGATACGCGCCCGTTTCCAGACAATTTTGTTGAAGGTTTTCACGATCTATAACCTCAAGGACGGCCTTCCCCATGGCACAGGATACGGGGTTTCCCCCAAAGGTATTGAAGTGTATGCGATTTGCAAGAGAGTGCGCAATATCCGGTGTGGTAATCACCGCGGCCAGGGGGGCGCCATTTCCGATACCTTTAGCGAGGGTGACAATATCGGGAATTACACCCTGGGTCTCAAATCCCCAATAATGTGTCCCCATTCTACCAAAACCGGTTTGGACCTCATCTGCTATGCACACCCCGCCGGCCTGGCGGACATGATCATAAGCTGCTGTCAGAAATCCGTCAGGGTAAATTACGGTCCCGCCAACCCCCTGTATGGATTCAGCAATAAAGCCGGCAACACGGCCTGGTGTGGCAAACTCCAAAAGGTCCTTGATGTCAGCGGCATACCTGGTTCCGGCATCCGGATCATCTCGCCCCCAGGGCCCCCTGTAGGGATCGGGTGCAATGGAATGATGGATCCCGAAGCTGTGGGGATAGTTATATTTCCATGTGCTGTGGGCAGTGAGACCCATGGCCGAGGCGTTTCCCCCATGGTAGGCATTGCGCAGTGCAATCATGTCGTAATTGCCTGTATAGAGGCGGGCCATCAGGAGAGCCAGATCATTTGCCTCTGATCCCGAATTTACAAAGTAGCAGACACTCAGATCGCCCGGCATTTTGTCGGCTAACATCCTGCTGTATTCAGCAATATTCGGATGAAGATAGATCGTTGTTGCATGCTGCAGTATTTCCATCTGTTCGCGGGCCTTTCGAGTCACGTAGGGATGACAGTGGCCCACGCTTATTGTGACGATGCCGCCGAGGGCATCCAAGTACCTGCGCCCCTTTTCATCATAGACATACTGCATGGAACCTTCAACGATCATTAGAGGTTTTTCATAATAAGTGACCAGAGCCGGGGTCAGATGGCGTTTGCGCATATCCATCACCTCTTCAAGAGATGGACCGGAGTAATGTTTGACCTGATGATCGTATTCAGGGAGTTCGGGTGGTTTCATGGTGCATTCTCCTATGATAGGGTTAGTTAATGTGTATTAGTCGTTTTCAAACTGAATTGCAATTCCCAAAT
>JACNIG010000405.1:6852-8749 GCA_014383215.1 Candidatus Desulfatibia vada
CCAAATCCACGTCCTTATGGGTGATACACATCGGCGGTTTAATCCGCAGCACGTTGCCGTGAAAACTGCCTTTCCCTATCAGTAAACCCATTTCCTTAGACCTTTCAACACCCGTCACACGCTCAGATCAGGCTACATTGTTCAACAATATATATACGTTCATAATACATGAACAAACGTATTTCTTGAACAAATCTAAACCATTTCCTGTCAAAATAAGTTCCAAAGCGATATATCAATAAATTTGTCTTGCCAAATGTTCAAAAATATAATATGTTCATAATTAATGAACAACAAAAATCATGAACAAAGGCTGTAAGATGAAACAGGAAATAAAAGGCTTAATCGAAACCGCTTTAGAAATGTTCGAGCAAACCACCGGATTGAAAGTTGCTTACCAGGGTAAACTCTTAGACGAAACAAAATATCCTGATGGTTTAGTCCGGATCGACCACCGAAATATGCAATGGATTTTTGCCCTGCGGGTAAAAGCGAGGGTGACACGCGCAACAGTGGCCATTGAAAAAACAGAGGGGATGAATCACCGGCAAGAACGCCTTTTAGTTGCCGATTATATAACACCGCCGATGGCAGACCTCATGAAAAAAATGGACATGTTTTTTATGGATACAGCAGGCAACGCCTATATCAACAAGCTGCCCCTCTATGTGTTTATCAAGGGCAACAAGCTGCGAGAAAGGGCGAAAATCATGCCTCAAAGGCGACTTTTAAACCCTACCGGCCTGCGAGTCGTATTTGAGCTTTTGAACAATCCGGTTATGGTTGATTGGCCCTATCGGAATGTGGCAAAAACAGCTGATGTTGCCCTGGGAACGGTCGGATGGATATTCAGAGATCTTAAAGAAATGGGGTTTTTGCTCGAAATGGGCGGGCGTAAACGAAGAATGACGAACTTACAAACACTGTTAAAGAGATGGGTTGAAGCATACCCTGATCAATTGCGACCTAAGCTTGTGATCGATCGATTTAAGGCAGATCATCACGACTGGTGGAAAGGAGTCGATATAGTGGAGCATGATGCGTGCTGGGGCGGTGAAGTGGCCGCGGCCAAACTGACCCAACATCTGAAACCGGAAAAGGTCGTCATTTACGCCAATCAACCGCCGGCAAAACTGATCATTGGAAACAAGCTGCGCAAGGCCAATTATGGGAATGTCGAAATTCTGAAACCCTTTTGGAAATTTAAGCATAAATTCGCTGATCAGGGAATCGCGCCACCGCTTCTGGTGTATGCTGATTTGATGGCTACAGGTGATGATAGAAATATCGAAACGGCAGGGATTATTCATGACAAATATCTTTTACGACCTGACCGACAAATTCGATAAGAAGACTGTCGCCATTTTATCAGAGATCGACAGAATAGCCGGCAGACTGCGGCTTGTCTATTTCATCGTCGGTGCCACAGCACGGGATATCCTTCTTCAATATGCCCATAACATTTACGCGACGCGAGCCACTGTTGATGTTGATATCGGCGTGCTTGTTTCTGATTGGAACCAGTTCCAGGCGTTGAAGCAAGCCCTGATGGGCACGGGAAAATTTACCCCGACCAGACAAGCCCAGCGCCTGAAGTACGAGGATGAATTCCCGGTCGATATCATTCCTTTCGGAGGGATTGCCCCAGATGAGGGCTCAATCTCATGGCCGCCGGAGCATGAAATCGAGATGAGCATAACGGGTTTTCGGGAATGCTATCAAGGCGCAATTAGGGTGACAGCGAGTACAAATCCCGAATTGGTGGTGAAAGTTGTCAGCTTGGCAGGCCTGGCTATTATGAAAATTGTGTCCTGGGATGATAATATTGAAAGACGCGGCAAGGATGCTACGGACCTATTTATCATTATCAGAAATTATGTCGCGGCAGGCAATATGG
>JACNIG010000232.1 GCA_014383215.1 Candidatus Desulfatibia vada
AACCCTTGTGCGGCCTTGCTCATCGAAAAAATCCCTCATTTATGAATTGGAAACTGCCTAGTGCTCAAATGTATTTATGGATGGGCACTAACTAGTTCAGCAGTCGAAGAGTTTTTGCCTTAATGCCTAGTGAATTAGCGAAATGGATGATCAGATTTTAAAGCGTGTGCTGTTTGAGTATATTAAGGATCGTTAGGAAGAACAGACATATTGCCAAAAGATGCCATCGCAAGCAATCACCGGTCGTTCAGCAAAACAAATAATATTATTGCACAAGCTTCTGTTCTTTCTTTACGAACCTTTGTATACGAGTTCACACGTTTTAAAATCTGATTATCCATTGAGCGATCTTACAGCGAAAACTCCCCGACCCCTCAACTAGTTAAGCTTCGTTCTTTAAAAGCATATCCATTATCCTGGGAATATAATCATCAGCTTTGCCGGCATCAAATCTGCACGAACCTGCCGCGCGATGCCCACCGCCTTCAAACTTTGAAAGCATCAGGCCGACGTTGACATTACAGTTTTGATTAAAAATATTATGCCCGACACTGACGGCAACTTTTTTCCCGGCGTCATCATCATAACGGATCTTAACGCTCACAACCGTTTCGGGAAACAAGGCATAGACCAGAAACCGATTTCCATCCGGGGTTTTATCCAAAGGGCGAAAATCTGTAACACACACATGTTGGATCGATTGCGTGTACTCGTCTAAATAGACTCTATACTGTTTGTTTTGCTCAACCACAACCCGGCACCTTTTTGCGACACCCGCATCATCAATAATATTGTCAATTCGCAGCTTTCCTAATAATGCTACCAATCTGTTCCAATAGCGCTCCTCGGCAGCATCATGTCCAAAAATCGTCATGGATAGCAATAAATACGGGTGCTTTTCAGGATAGAGCACCTCATCCATAGATAAATCCGCCGAATCAATTTTATCAGTCTCATTAACCAGTTCGCTGTAATCGCCTTGCAACATGTGCTTATAATACTTAAAAACAACACGGGCTGCCGAAGGGGCCAGCTCAAAGGCACCTTTAAACGGCCTGGTAATTCTGTTGGTATAATGGTGATCGAACCACAGACTGCAGCCTGCGTCGTAAGGCAAGTTTGCAATGATGTCGCCTGTGCGTATGTCAACCAGGCCTTTTTGAATATCATTGGGCTGCACCCATTTTACAGGCTCTGTAATTTTTTCTGCTTCCTTAAGAAGCACGGCGCAGACAACCCCGTCAAAATCCGGTCTGGTAACAATTCGCATCTAACAAACTCCTGCGAGAAAGCCGATGACACCCCATCTCCCGCGTTGCCAAGGGTTTGCAGTAGCTTACTACGGCTTCACCCTTGGACGCCTTGGATATGGGGCATCCTCGACTTTCGCTCAATTAGGGTAAGAATCTTCAATCATTGATATTATAAAGTTACAACAGCAGACTTGCAACTTATATTCTGATTGACTATACCAGTAGAACATAGGATATAAAATCTTCGAATCCCAATTAAAAAACGTGTCCATCCGCTACAAGGAGAAGCAGTCCATGATACACCTACAAGCCGTTGATCTAAGCAAAGCAAAAACAGAGACACTGGTAATTCCTGTTTGTGAAGATAAAGACATCCATGATGACCCGACCATTGCTGCACTTATCCTCAGGGCCAAAAAGCTAAAAGAGTTCAAGGGCAAAAAAGGCGATCAAATCGCCTTTTATAATCTGCCGGATGTTAATATCGTGCGCTTGATGTTTATAGGGCTGGGGAAATTGGCTAAAATCGATTTGGAAGCAATGCGGGCCATGGCAGGCACGGCCGTTAAGGAGTGTATCAAAAAGGACCTTTCAGAAGTGCTGATTGCTGTTCCGGCGGCCGCAAAAACAAATTTACCGGATCAACCGCTGCTTGCAGCGCTGACGGAAGGGGCCTGCCTGGGGAACCATCTGTTTGATAAATACAAAAAAGAAAAAAAACACAAGCCCCTCAAAAAAATCAATCTGCTTGTCAAAGCTGCTGCTGCCAAAAAACACCGCAAGTTAGCGGCACGTATCGCAACCATCTGTCAGGGTACGGCCCTTGCAAGAGAATGGGTCAGCACACCACCCAACGATAAAGTACCCGAACGGTTCGCTCAATCGATTGCCAGGCTGGCCCGCCGCGAAAAACTTAAAGTTACCGTATGGGGCGAAAAAGAGCTCAAACAGCAAAAGTTCGGTGCACTGCTCGCGGTCGCCGCCGGAAGTCAGAACAAACCCCGCATGGTAATACTGGAACATAAACCCCAAAAGGCTCAAAAGGCCATCGTGCTGGTGGGCAAAGGCGTTACCTTTGACTCCGGTGGTATCAATCTTAAGCCTTCGGCCGCTCTTGAGGACATGAAAATAGACATGTCCGGTGCGGCGGCGGTAGCGGCAACCCTGATTACCGCCGCAAAGTTAAAATCCAAGGTGAACCTCGTCGGCATCATTCCGCTGGTGGAAAATATGCCGTCAGGAATGGCCTCCAGGCCCGGAGACATCATCAACAGTTATGCCGGCAAAACCGTGGAAATCGGCAACACCGATGCCGAAGGACGGCTGATATTGATCGATGCACTGGCCTACGGGCTCAAAAAATATAACTCCCGGACCATCATTGATTTGGCAACCCTGACCGGAGCATGTGTAGTGGCGTTGGGCGAAAAAATTGCCGGTGTTTTTTCTTTTGATGATAAATTGGCCCAAGAGATTGTATCGTCCGGAGAGAAGACCTATGAGCGCTGCTGGAGAATGCCGCTTCCCGATGATTATAACGAACTGCTCAAAAGCAATTTTGCTGATTTGAGCAATATGAGCAGCTCGCGCTATGGCGGCGCCATCACCGCGGCCTTGTTCCTTGCAGAATTTGTAGGCAAATCCCGCTGGGCGCACATCGATATTGCCGGCCCCGTCTATAGTAAAAAAGAGACCGCTTACTGCGGCGCCGGCGGCACCGGTTTCGGCGTACGACTGCTCTGCGATTTACTTCAGGTGTAGCCTCAATTGAGCGAAAACATATGTCGAACATTCTGATTGTCGCATTAGCAATCATCCTGCTGAGCGTACTTTTGTATTTTGAAAATAAGCAGCAAATAAAAGGCGGGTGTTTTGGTGTTCAGGGCTGCTGACGGTCTCGCATGATAAGGGCGCCAACAGGGCATATATCAGCACAAGCCGTGCAGCCCTCGCATTCCAATTTGGACTCATCATCCTGGCCATAAAAGCTGATTGTAGTTGCAAACCCTCGTTTGGCAAAGGTTAAGACTGACTGGTCGTGCTGCTTGCGGCAGACATAGGTACACTTGCCGCACAAAACGCATCGATTGGGGTAATAATCCAAACAGGGGTGCTCCTGGACGATTTCCGGCTCCTTAAGGTATTGTTCAAGCTTTTTGGGCTTCAAGCCGATTTTTAAAAATTTGGCGATACGCTGTAGTTCGCATTTTTTGTTGGCCTGACAGTTTTTGCAGTCGACGCGGTGTACTGAAAGCAGCAGGCGCAAGGCCGAACGCTGCAGTCGTCTGACCGCCTCCGTGTCGGTTTTGACGACCATATTTTCTCTGACCGTTACAACACATGCAGCCACGGGCTTCTCTTGCCCCTCAATTTCAACAAAACACATTCTGCACAGAGACGAAGGATACTTCATCTCTTCAACATAGCAAAGGTTGGGGATGTAAATATCGTTGTTCAAACAGGCCTGAAGCAGCGTCGACCCTTCTCCGGCTTCAATCTCCCTGTCATCCACCAAAATTTTTGGCATCTTATGTGGTCCTCATTATGTTTTCTCCGGTGGCTTCTCAATAATGGGAACCCGATCCGGAGGAGACACTTTTCTAACAGCATCATATTCGGGAGGACAAGCAACCACGCACTCGCCGCATTTTACGCAGAGCTCCTGGTCAACACCCTTCTTGCGATTTCGGGTAGTAAATACAGCGTCAACCGGACAACAGGTAGCGCAGGCGTCACAGCCCCGGGCACATAAATCCAGATCAAAATAAAAAGCGGTCAGTGCCCGGCACATCAGCGCCGGACAGCGCTTTTCGTTAATATGCGCTTCATATTCATCCCTAAAGTACTGCAACGATGTAATCACCGGGTTGGGAGCGGTTTTGCCTAAGCCGCACAGAGAGCCGTTTTTAATATCTGCGCTCAGAACCTCAAGCTGTTCCAGGTCGCCCTCGCGTCCTTCACCCTTGGTTAAGCGTTCCAGTATTTTGAGCAGGTGGTGGGTCCCGATCCTGCAAAACGTGCATTTGCCGCAGGATTCATGCTGGGTGAAATCGAGAAAATACCGGGCGACTTCCACCATGCAGGTATCCTCATCCATCACCACCATGCCTCCCGACCCCATCATGGCCCCGGCGGCTGTCAGGGAGTCAAAATCAATGGGAGTATCCAAAAAATCTTCATTCAGGCATCCGCCGGAGGGTCCTCCGATCTGCACAGCCTTGAATTTTTTGTTGTTTGGAATGCCACCGCAAATATCAAAGATAAGCGTGCGCAGGGAAACCCCCATGGGAATTTCCACCAAGCCGGGATGGACAACATTGCCGACAATGGAAAAGATCGCCGTACCGGAGCTGTTCTCGGTGCCGATATCGCGGTACCAGTCGGCGCCATGGTTCAGAATGGGCGGAATCGAGGCCAGGGTTTTAACATTGTTGATGACCGTCGGTCGGTCCCACAGACCTTTCTCAACGGGGAACGGCGGCCGATGCCGGGGCATACCCCGGTAACCTTCTATGGACCGAAACAGAGCCGTTTCCTCTCCACAGACAAAGGCGCCTGATCCCTGAAACACATCAATTTCCAGCTTAAAGGAACTGCCCAGAATGCCATGTCCCAAAAGCCCCAGTTCTTCAGCTTGTTGGATGGCCTTGGTAACCAGTTTGACCGCCAGGGGGTATTCCGCCCTGACATAAACAATAGCTTTAGAGGCTCCGACGGCATAAGCGCAGATAGCCATGCCTTCAATCACCTGGTGCGGATTGCTCTCTAAAATTGTCCGGTCCATGTAGGCACCGGGATCGCCTTCATCGGCGTTACAGATTACAACTTTATCTTTTCCCGCGGCTTTTTTAGCCAATTCCCACTTGCGGCCGGTAGAAAAGCCGGCACCGCCCCTGCCTCTTAAACCGGCCTTTTGTACGGCCTGGATGATTTCATCAGGGTTGCTTTGAAGGGCCTTTACAAGGGCTGCATACCCGCCTTCCGCAACGTAATCGTAAATATCTTCAGGATCAATCCGCCCGCACTTTTCCATGACTATCCGCTTTTCCATATTGAAGCGAGAAAAATCCATGACCGAGGGGATCAGGTCATTTGCTTCCATGGCACCGTAAACATGCTCGAAGCGCGGGTCACCTTCTTCTAAAAAAAGTTTTGCCAGCATTTTGGCCTTGCCGGCGGTTACCTCATGATAAAAAATTGGAGGAAATCCGGAATCAGGGTGATCGATGATAACCACCGGTTCTGCGTAACAATGGCCCAAACACCCCACCGTATGAATGCGGGCATCTATATTGCGTTCAGCCAGGACTTCTTCGAATGCCTTTTTGGTCTCAAGAGCTCCGGAGGCAATACCGCAGGTTGCCATGCCGATGTGAATTTTGGGAACCGGCGCTGTTTGGAACGCGTTGCGGCGCTTCAGGGCCTCGGCGTGAATCGTGCCGAATGCCTGATCGATTTTTTTATGATTGTCCGGATTCATTTTTTTGGTTTTCTCTGGCCCGCATCTCTTTTTCTATTTCAATCCTCAATAGCAATCCCTCCACTTTACTCGGGGCCATGTGGCCGTGGACGGTTTCCCCGATAACGGCCACGGGGGCTAAGGCACAGCAACCCACGCAGGCAACTCTTTCGAGGCTGAATTCCCGATCATCGCTGGTTTCGCCGTCGCAAATTTTGAGTTTGCGTTCAAAATTTTCAAGGATAATATCGCCGGCCCTGACATGGCAGGCGGTCCCCAGGCAAACCTTGATCGGGTGCTTGCCCGGCGGCTGAAAGCGGAACTGGTTGTAAAATGTAGCCACCCCGTAAATTTCGCTTTTGGGGAGTTCCAGGTAACCGGCTACCATATTCAAGGCTTCCAAAGAAAGATAGGCAAGCTCTTCCTGAACCATCTGAAGGATGGGAATTAAGTTTTGTCTTTTTTTTTCAAAATTTGTAAGTTTGCGTGCAATCTGTTTGAGGATTGCACGTTCTGCCTTCAATAGTTCCTGGTCCATTTTCCAACCTTTCTGCGAACAGGCCACTTTGCACAGGTCCGCAGGGAGCTTAAAATGTTGCTCGTGTCTATTTGCCAGAATCGGTTCAACCCCGCAAGTAATTTTTCACCCTAATTGAGCGTAAACAAAACCGAGAGCCTTAATAATGTGTTTATTTCCAAGGAACATTTTGATCATTCACCCTGTTTCTATGTCTCTACCAGAAAAGCGATATGAATTCTGCTATTTTATCTCGATTTTGTTCACCCTGCGGGAAAGCCGATGATACCCCATCTTCCGCGTTGTCAAGGATTCGCAGTAGCATACTACGGCTTCACCCTTGACGCCTTGAATCTGGGGCATCCTCGACTTTCGCTCAATTAGGGTGTTATATTTAAGAGTTTTGTGAAAGCTTTAACAATATAAGCCTTGACGCCGCAATGGCACCATATTATTGAGTAATCACTCAGTAAAATTATAATGCTTAGATTCATAGGACACTTTAAATAAGTCGCAAGGACGTGCAATGGCTAAATTATTATGGACACCCTCGGAAGAAAGAATCAAAAGCACAAATTTGTACCGCTTCATGAGCATCATTAATGCAAAATACAACCAAAATTTCAGTGAATATGCATCCCTTTATCAATGGTCCATAGAAAATATTCCCGAGTTTTGGTCAATGATGTGGGAATTTGCAGACATTATCGCTTCCAAACCTTATGATCAGGTCGTTGACGATCTTGGTAAAATGCCCGGTGCCCGCTGGTTTTCAGGAGCACGGCTCAATTTTGCCGAAAATCTTCTGCGATACCGGGACGATCAGACAGCCCTGGTTTTCAAGGGTGAAGGGCAGGACGTCAGTCGCATTACGTATGCCGAACTTTATAACGAAGTGGCCCGCATCGCCGGATCATTACGAGCCGCAGGTGTGCAGTCCGGCGACCGGGTGGTCGGCTTTATGCCTAATATGCCCGAAGCCGTCATTGCCATGCTGGCCGCCGCCGGCATCGGTGCCGCCTGGTCTTCCTGCTCGCCCGATTTCGGGATCAAAGGCGTGCTGGACCGCTTCGGCCAGATTAAGCCCAAGGTTCTGTTTACGGCCGACGGTTACTTTTTCAAGGGAAAACGCCTTGATTCCCTTGAGCGTATTGCCGACATTCTAAAAGAACTGCCGTCCATTGAAAAAGTGGTTGTGGTGCCGTACACCCAAGCTAATCCGGATATCACCAAAGTTGCGCGCGCGGTTCTTTACGCAGATTTCAGGTCTTTAGAAGCTGATCTTGCAATTGAATTTGAACAGCTTCCTTTTGATCATCCACTCTATATTATGTACTCTTCCGGCACTACCGGTCTGCCCAAATGCATGGTGCAAAGCGCCGGGGGCATTCTGATCCATCATTTGAAGGAACTGATACTCCATACCGATTTGAAAAGAGAAGGTGTTATTTTCTACTTTACCACCTGCGGCTGGATGATGTGGAACTGGCTGGTCAGTTCTCTGGCCGTAGGCGCAACAGTGGTGCTGTATGACGGCAATGCTTTTCATCCGCATCCGGAAACGCTCTGGGAATTGGCTCAAAACGAGAAAATAACGATATTCGGAACCAGCGCGGGCTATATTGCCGCCCTGCAGAGCGCCGGCGTAAAACCCGGCAAAACATATGATCTTACGCCGCTCAAGGCGGTGCTCTCTACAGGATCACCTCTCTCCATGGAAGGTTTCGAATATATTTACCGGGAAGTTAAAGCCGATCTGCAGTTGGCCTCCATTGCCGGCGGCACGGATCTCAACGGCTGCTTTGCGCTGGGTAATCCCATGGGGCCGGTTTATTCCGGCGAGTTGCAATGCCGCGGGCTGGCCATGAAAGTTATGGCCTTTGATGATACCGGCAAAGCGGTTATCAACCAGGAGGGCGAACTGGTGTGCTCTGCTCCCTTTCCTTCCATGCCCATATATTTCTGGAACGACCCGGACAACGGGAAATACCACGACGCTTATTTTGACGTTTATGCAAACATCTGGCGGCATGGAGATTATATTGTCGTTACCGAAAGGGGCGGGGTGGTCATGTACGGGCGGTCGGATGCTACTTTGAATCCCGGCGGGGTACGGATTGGAACGGCCGAGATCTACCGCCAGATTGACCGTTTAGAAGAAATTGAAGATAGTGTCGTGGTCGGGCAAAACTGGAAAAACGATGTCCGGGTTATCCTTTGCGTTCAGATGGCCGCAGGGTATGAATTGACCGAAGAAATCGTTGTCAAAATCAAACATGTGATTCGTACCAATGCCTCTCCAAGGCATGTTCCGGCTAAAATCCTGGCCGTGCCGGATATCCCTTACACCCTTAATATGAAAAAGGTCGAGTTGGCGGTCAAGAAGGTTATTCACAACCAGCCGGTACTCAACAAGGATGCGTTAAGAAACCCGGAAGCCCTCGACTACTATGCTGATTTAAAGGAGCTGCAAGAAGGTTGACAC
>JACNIG010000226.1 GCA_014383215.1 Candidatus Desulfatibia vada
AAACGGCTTGACAATCGAGGCAACAGAACTTAAATTAGATTTTGAGTATATACTCATAAAGGATGACCTGTGGTACGCCCCAAGAAAAATCGTTATGTCAAGTTTGATCCAGATGTAAGTTATTTCAAACCAAGAGGAATCCCTATGCAAAATCTGGAGGAAGTTTGCCTTACGATTGATGAAGGTGAGGCCATAAGACTTGCAGATCTTTTGGGCATGTCTCATGAGGAAGCAGGTCGTCGCATGGGAGTTTCCAGAGCTACTTTCGGTCGTATTGTACAAAAGGCACGCAAAACTGTTGCCGATGCTCTGATCAACGGGAAGGCCATAAATATTGAAGGCGGAAATTATAAAATAATTATGGGAGCGCGAATATTTAACTGCCGCAAATGCAATAACAGGTGGGAGGAACCCAAAGGCACAGGCCGGCCCGGAAAATGTCCCCAATGCAATCATGATGATTTTCATCGCACAGTGGAAGGTGGGTAAAGGGATTGACAGCGGCGAAAAACAAAAGAGGAGTTTAAAATGGAAAAAATTGCGATAGTAGGATGTGGTGCCTATATGGACAGTGGTTATGGTTGTCCAGGAGAATGGCGTTGTCTCAAAGCGGCAGCGCTGGGAGAAGGCAATATCGAAAGCCCTTCCCAGGTTTTAGCCTTTGTTAAATGTGAATGTCCGGGACGCTCTTTGGCTGCAAATACGGGTCTGGCGATCAAGATGTCGGAAATAAAGCCAGACAAGATTTACCTAAGCACCTGTTTTGCCAATGCCAAACCGGCGTGCCCTTACACTGATGCCCAGGAAATGGCTAAAATCCTGGAGAATAAAACCGGAATCCCGGTTCTTGCGGGAACACATGATTATCATTAGGAAAATTTTCAATGATCATTAGTATCGCCAGTGGAAAAGGCGGAACCGGCAAAACGACAGTTGCCACCAATCTGGCCCTGTCCATCGATGCAGATATTCAGTTGCTCGACTGTGATGTAGAGGCGCCCAATGCCCACCTCTTTATCCGGCCGATGTTCAACAAAACTGAAACTATCTATACGCCTGTTCCTGAGGTCGACGCACAAAAGTGCAACCTGTGCGGAAAATGTGGTGAAATCTGCCAATTTAGAGCCATTATTGTCATTGGGGAGATCGTCTTGCCGTTTCCCGAGCTCTGTCACAGCTGCGGCGGCTGCGTGGCGGTCTGTCCCGAAGATGCCATCACTGAAACAGGCCGAGAACTGGGTGTCATTCGGCAGGGCCAACGCAATGGGTTAGAATTCATAGATGGAGAATTGAGGGTAGGAGAAGCCATGTCTCCACCGTTGATCAGAGCGGTTCGAGCTTTTACCCGGCCGGACAAACTGACCATTATTGATGCCCCGCCGGGAACGTCCTGCCCGGTTATCGCCGCCATGAAAGATACCGATTTTGTCTTGCTGGTTACGGAGCCCACACCTTTCGGGCTTCATGATTTGAAGCTGGCTGTGGGGGCTGTTAAGCTGCTGAACATTCCATCCGGCTTGGTCATCAACCGTTCCGATATTGGAGACGATAAAGTTCAGGCGTACGCACAAGAGGTTGGCCTGCCGATTCTGATGGAGATACCCTTTGATCGGCGCATTGCCGAGGCATACTCAAAAGGGGAGATGATCGTAGAGGTACTGCCCGAATATAAAGAAAAATTTCAGAGATTATATCATAACATTATTAACTTGATAGAATAGGACCTCAATTGATGTTAGAAATCCTTTTTCGAAGCGGCGTAGCCGCGTTTCATAAAATCGCGGAGCGATTTTATTTATGAAAGAATTGGTTATCATCAGCGGCAAAGGCGGAACCGGCAAGACCAGTATAATGGCCGCATTTGCGGCATTGGCTAAAAACAAGGTGCTGTGTGATGCGGATGTGGACGCCGCCGACCTTCATCTGATTACAGCGCCCAGGTTAAAAGAGAGGCATGATTTTCAGGGCGGGCATAGGGCAATTATTAATCAAGATAAATGCACCCAGTGCGGCATCTGTCAGGATTTGTGCAGGTGGAATGCCGTCAGCGATGATTTTGAGATCGATTTTATTGAGTGCGAAGGTTGCGGTGTTTGTGTCTATTTATGCCCTGAAAAAGCCATCGACTTTCCGCTGAATACTTGTGGCGAGTGGTTCATTTCCGACACCGGTTTTGGTCCCATGGTTCACGCCAGGCTCGGCATAGCCGAAGAGAATTCAGGCAAGCTGGTGTCTCTTGTGAGAACAAAGGCGAAAGAGCTTGCCGATGAGAAAAAACTTGATCTTATTCTAACCGACGGCCCTCCGGGGGTGGGCTGCCCGGTAATTGCCGCTGTAGGCGGCGCCAGCGGCGTACTCATTATTACCGAGCCGACTGTTTCCGGCAAACACGACATGGAACGTGTTGTGCGGCTGGCCGCCCATTTTAAAGTGCCGGCCATGGTTTGTGTCAACAAATTCGACCTTAATCTTGACCAAACACATGCCATTGAGGAATTTGCAAAAGAAAACAATGTCACCGTTTTGGGGCGGATTCCTTTTGATACCATTTTTACAAAATCAATGGTCAAGGGACAAAACATCTTTGACTACGATCTGAAATCAGAAACAGGCCAGGTGGTCAAACAGATCTGGGGAGAGACCTGTAAAACGCTTGGAATTTAGGTTTTTAAATATTTATTATTGCCAGTGGACTTCCAGTCCATGTGGCAAATGAAAAATTATGATTAGGGAGGATGTTTGAAATGCAACAAGGAAGAATTGCTATTCCGTCGGTAGAAGCGGGCGGCTTAGACGGCCAAAGATCCGGCCATTTCGGTCATTGCGATGTGTTTACGCTAGTGGATGTGACCGCAGGAGAAATTAAACAGGTCACTACGATTCCCAACCAGAGCCACGTTCAGGGCGGATGCATGGTACCTGTGAATCTTTTGGCAGACCATAAGGTGGACGCCTTGATCGTAGGGGGTATTGGCATGCGCCCTCTGATGGGTTTTAAGCAGGTGGGGATTGATGTTTACTACGATGTCGAGCGGCAGGAAATAAAACCGGTTGTAGAAGACCTCATCGCCGGAAAACTGCCGCTGATTGCGGAGAATCAGGTTTGCGGCGGCGGCGGGTCATAAGACTGAACCGGAAATTATTTTTTTCGTGTCGTTCTGCTTTCGTGATAAATATCTTGGGTTCTTCTCCAATTTAGTTGGAGTGATCCTGAGGGTTCAAGGGTCCAAGGATTCAAGGATTCGAATGAAATACTATAAAACATCTTTGACTTACAGATAAGAAGGGCTGTCGCGGATCTTCTTTTAAGTAGAGCAGCAGTTGCAAGGACACTCAAAAAGATGATAAAATCGTTTGAAAGCAACCACTTGACCCCTAGACCCCTTGAATCCTTGAACCCTCTTCTCCAAATAAATTGGAGAAGAACCTAAAATATGGAGGAACCGTAATGAAAATCGCTGTTACATCCAAGGGTACTGATATGGATGCACAGGTCGACCCCCGCTTCGGAAGGGCCGCCTACATCCTTATCGTTGATTCGGAAACGTTTGACTTTGAGGTTCTCGATAACAAGGAGAACGTAAACGCCCTGAAAGGCGCCGGCATTCAGGCTGCCAGTATGGTAAGCAAAAAGGCCGCCGAAGTTTTGCTTACGGGATTTTGCGGACCCAATGCGTTTAAAGTCATGCAGGCTGCCAAAATAGGGGTAGCCAACAATGCCGAAGGCTCTGTGGGGGATGCTGTGAGGGCATATATAGATGGTAAATTACCTCTATCCGACCAACCTAATGTTGAAGGACAGTGGTAAAAGATTACCGTTCACAGGTGCGGGGTTCATAGGTTCCAGGTTAGAAGGATAGCAAAGGTTAACAAAGAAAAAACAACCCTGAACGGTGAACTCTGAACCTGTGAACGCTTACGGTAAAGATTATGCTGAAGATATTATTGGTAAGCCCCGACAAAGGTTCTTTGTCCGAGATGGCTTCGGCTTGGACGGAAAGTGGTGATGTCTATTTGATGTGGGCGGAATCCGGAAAAATGGCTCTGGGCGTAGCTTCAGACATTGCCATCGATCTGGTGGTAACAGATGAGCAGCTTGGAGACATGACCGGTATTGAATTTGCAGGTAAACTGCTTGCAGTCAATCCAATGATCAATTGTGCATCTGTAAACCGCCTGCCGCCCGAAGCGTTTCACGAGGCTAGCGAAGGGCTGGGGTTGTTGGCCCAATTGCCTGTTCACCCCGGCAAAGAACATGCTGAAGAGCTCTTGCAGCGTCTGAAACATATAAAGCGTCTCACTGCCGGCGCAAAGGGCAATATTACATAGAAAGAGATAATAGTTTTGCGGACAGGGCGCCTGTTGAAAGGAGTAGTGGAGCAAAGATGATGCAATCGCAAGACATTACAACAAATGATTCGGAAAGTATAGCAAAGCTGCTTTCAGGTTCAGGATATTCTGATAAGGCCATTAAATACTTTTTGGAAAAGGCCGACATGGGCAGTCTGCCGGATGCCGACCAAGTGACAGAGTTGACCGGCCCCTGCGGCGATACGATGAAAATTTATCTGAAGATAGAAGATGGCAGAATCAAAAACGCCAAAATGCGAGTTCTCGGCTGTGCCGGGGCTGTTGCTTCGGCCATGGCTGCCATGGAACTTATCAAGAGCAAGACCATTGACAGCGCCCTGGCGATTAAAGACCGGGATATTTACAATTTGCTGGGAGAAATCCCCGATCAGAAACAGGATTGCATTCGGTTGACGATTAAAATCCTTCAGAAAGCGATCGAAGAATATAAGTCCAACAATATTAACAATCAGCAAGGAGAATAACCATGCCTCTGTTTGATTACCTGTGCCTGGACTGCGGAAAGCTCAGTGAGATCCTCGTTACAACTTCTGATGAAAAGCAGCGGTGCCAAGTTTGTAATAGTGCTAATATCAAGAAAATGATTTCAGCCCCTTCATCTCTGTCCGGAACGCCGGCGTCCAATTTTCCCGGCCCCGGTGATACCGCTTGCTGCGGGTCAACCCCCGCAAATGCCGTTTGTGAAGGTCCCGGCAGTTGCTGCGGTAAGCCACAGGCTTAAATTGAAATGATGACAATTGATATTCCAGGGTATAAAAGGTTCGAGATCCAACATGTTGTCTGCGATTATAATGGAACGATTGCTGTTGACGGCAAGATGATTGATGGTGTTTGCGAAATTATTAATGACCTTTCAAAAGATCTGGACTTTCATGTGATTACGGCGGATACTTTTGGATTTGTTGAGCGTGAATTAGAAAATGTTCGTTGCAAGCTGGTGAAGATACCTGTCCAAAACCAAGCGGTTGCTAAACTTGAGTACGTTTTAAGTCTCGGTAAAGATAAGACAATTTGTATTGGAAACGGCAATAATGACCGGTTAATGTTGAAAGAAGCTGCCTTAGGCATTGCATTGCTTCAAAAAGAGGGAGCTTGTATAGAAACCTTATTCGCTTCAGATGTTGTCTGCAAAAGTGTCATTGATGCGTTTGGTTATTTTAAGGAGCCGAAAAGGCTTATTGCAACTTTAAGAAGTTAAAATGGCTAATCAAATTTAACGTTCAATCTATTCGATATGTTGGCAATATATCCGAAAACCGGATCTTCCCTTATCAACGGTTGCTTCGGTTTTTTTATAGCTCACCTGCTAATCCATGTTACACTAACGCCAGTTCCAGTTTTGTTTTGCGTTTTTCCCAATCCGGCATCACCTTTTCCAGCAAGCGATAAAAATTCGGGCCATGGTCATGATAATGAAGATGGCGCAACTCATGGGTGATGACATAGTCGATACACTCCCTGGGTGCCCGAATCAAATCAGTATTGAGGGTCAATAGCCCATTTTTCGACAAACTGCCCCAACGTTTTTTCATCCTGCGTATCTGAACCCGGGGCTTTCTCTGCGATAGTCGTTCAAACCAAGGCCGGCAACGATCATAGCTTTCCTGAAATATTATCGCGGCTTTCTCTGCATACCAGGCATCCATCAGGCGTTTAACTTGATTCGGCAAATGGTCCCCCTTGACGCTAATCTGGAAAAATCCCTGAAACAGTTTCACCTTGTTCAGCTGCCCCAGATGGATTTTAATCCTATACCGTCGGCCAAGGTAAAGATGGGTTTCGCCGCCGACATAATTTCGTCTGGGCGTTCGAGGATCGAATTGCCGAAAAAAGTCGAGCTGCCGTTTGATCCATCCGGCACGCTTGCGCACTTTTTGCTCGACGGTGGTATAGTTGGCCCCCACAGGTGCCTTTACGATCACCGTTTGGTCGGGATGAACCGCTATTTCCATGGTTTTTCGATCCACAAAAAACAACTTAAAACGGATCGCTTCCCTACCGAAAAAAACTGTGCCGTATGACGGACTCATGAAACTCGCCTACTCCGCGCCACCTGCATGGTGCGCTCGATCAATTCATCCATCTGCTCAAGACTCAAGTCGACTCCATTTTTGCCTCTGATTTCGTCATACAGATAATCATCAATGGCACCGATAGCCTTGTTTTGAGCGTCCTCGTCCTCCCAGAAAAGCACTTTCCAATACCGCTGCAATATAGCGTGAACCGCCAGAGCCGTATCGGCACTAAGCCTTTCGCACTCGTCTTGCTTCAATGGATGTTGTTCGAAAAAGGGTTTTATCACACCGTAATAAGCCATGGCGTCTTCGTTGCTTTCAAGCGCTTCGGGGATATCGTCATGCTGCCGGGTCACGACCTTATTGCGGATCTCGACTACTCTTTCCAGATAGGCCAGATCGGACAATCGCCTGGCGCGAAAATCATCGATGGCCTGCTGAATCAGTCTGGAGAACTTCCCATAGAAGGCCGGGTCTTCTGCCATCTTTTCTGTGATCACTCGCTTGGTGGCATGGGCGATGGCATCGGCCTTGGCCACAGTGGTTTTCCCGCCGTATACCGCCTGCTCCTCTTTCACTTGGCCAAACATGCGCTCATCAAAAATGTTTACCGGCTCGTTGAGTTGAATGACTTCATTGGCTTGGATGTGGGTATCCAGCAGTTTTTTAATCTTTGGTTCGTAGTCGCGATAATCAATGGCTTCGGCGTAACGCAGCTTGACGGCCGCTTTTAGATTATGAAAGCGTTTGAGATCGGCCCTGTAGCGCCACAGGGTGTCCTCATCGATCTGCATCACGAAAGATTCGGTGGACAGGGCGATTCCCAGGGTTTTGGCGTATTCGGTCAGACGCTGATAAAATTCCTCCCGTAGCGCATCATCGGCCAGCAAAACCTCATACGCCTCTTCGTCGTAGCTGTTCTTTACCGTCTTGAAAAGATCCCAAAGGTCGGAATAGCGCTGGGGCAACCGTTGCACCTGCGCATTTACCGAGGTCAGCGTTCCTGCCAGGTCCTGTTCATCAAAGCCCTCGAAAGCGCTGTACATGGTCAGCGCTTTGTCCAACTCACCCAACAGCCCCACATAATCGATGATAAACCCGAACTCCTTGGCTTCATACAGTCGGTTGACCCTGGCAATGGCCTGCAGCAGGGTGTGTTCCCGCAGCTCTTTACACAAGTAGATGACCATGTTGCGCGGCGCATCGAAACCGGTCAGCAACTTGCTCACCACGATCATAACTTCGGGATCGACCCCGTGTTTGAACTGGTTGATAATCTGCTTGGTATACTCCGCCTCGCTGCCGTAGCGTTTCATCATTTTTTGCCAGAATTTCACCACATCGTCCGTGGGCTCGTCATCGGTCTCTTCATAGCTTTCGCGGGTGTCGGGGGGGGAGATGACCACCTCGGAGGTCAGAGCACCGATTTGAACAAAATATTCATAATATTTCAACGCCGAAGCCTTGTTGGGCGCCACCAGCTGGGCCTTGAAACCGGTGCCTTGCCATGTCGCGCGGAAATGCTCGCTGATGTCAAAGGCGCGCATGAAGATCACCTGGTCGGCCTTGTTGAGCTTCTCGGCCCGGGCATATTTCTTCTTCAAATCGGCCTGCTGTTTGGGGCTCAGTCCCCGGGTGTGACGCTCGAACCATAGATCGATGGCGGCCTTGTTCTGGGTCATCTCCACATGGCGACCCTCGTAAAGCAGGGGCACCACCGCGCCGTCGGCCACCGCCTGGTTGATGGAATAGTGAGGCTCGATCAATCCGCCGAATTTACGAAAGTTGTTCTTCTCCTTTTTCATCAAGGGGGTGCCGGTGAACCCCAGATAACAGGCATTCGGAAACATCTGGCGCATGCGCGCCGAAAAGGAACCGAAATTGGTTCGATGGCTCTCGTCGATGAGCATGAAGATATCAGCCGATTCGTCCTGGCACTTCTTCACATTTAGCGCCTTGTCGAATTTGTGGATCAGGGTGGTGACGATAGCGGCCTTGTGTTCGGTCACCAGTTCGAGCAAGTTGCGTCCCGAGGTGGCGCGGTTGGGATCCAGGCCGCAGGCGGCAAAGGTGTTGCCCAACTGCTTGTCCAGATCGTCCCGGTCCGTGACCAGCACGAGGCGCGGGTTGAGAATCTGCGGGTCCAGCGCCAGGTTCCGGGCCAGCATGACCATGGTCAGCGATTTGCCCGACCCCTGGGTATGCCAGATGATACCGCCCTTGCGCCGGCCTTGACCGTCCAATTGCTTGACACGCTCCACGGTGGATTTGATGACGAAATACTGCTGGTAGCGAGCGATTTTCTTGATGCCGCCTTCGAACACCGTAAAGCGGAAAGCCAGTTCCAGCAGCCGCTGCGGGCGGCACAGGCTATATAAGGCCCTGTCCTGCTCGGTGACCAGGCGGTCGCCCTCGGTAGCCTGGGTATCGAAAAAGGAGCGGGCCCTCTTGAACTCGCCGGAAAACAGCGCCTCTTTTTGCTCTGTATCAAGGGACGCATTCACCTCTTGAGTAACTTCCTTATCCTTGCCCCGCAGCTCTTTCCAGCCGCCCCAGAATTTGGCCGCGGATCCGGCCGTGGCAAACCGGGCGTCGTTTTTATTGATGCCCATTAACAGTTGCACGTAAACGAACAGCTTGGGGATATACTCATCGCCCTGGTTGCGAATGGACTGGGAAACCGCCTGCTCGATTTCCACCTTGGGAGATTTGCACTCGATCACCGCCAGCGGAATGCCGTTGACAAAAAGGACGATGTCCGGCCGTGCCGTTTCCATGCTGCGCGTGCGTGCCACAGGAAATTCAGCCGTCACATGAAATACGTTTCGTGCAGGATTGCGCCAGTCGATGTAATGCAGATTGAAGCTTTTGGAATCACCCTCGATGGTTTGCTCCATGGCCGTGCCCAGGGTGATCAGGTCGTAGATCACCTCATTGGTGCGCAGCAGGCCGTCATATTGGACATTTTTTAGCTTCTGGATGGCGCTTTGGATGTTCTCCTCGCTGAACAAGAACTCCCGGCCTTTGTACTGGATGCGGTTGATCTGCTTAAGCTGCTCACGCAGGATATTTTCCAGCAGCACATTACCGGCCTTTCCCTGTCGATGGGCAAGAGCCTCCGACGGCGACAAGTAGCGATAACCGAGGTTGATGAGCAGTTGCAGGGCCGGGATCTGGGAGAGGTATTTTTCGTTGAATTTAAAAGCATTCATCGTCTTCTCCTGGCTGTTCTTACGCGGTACAGCCGTTCGGTAAAACCACCTTCCTGCTCGAAGGCGCTCGATTGAGCTACAATCTGGCGGTCGAGCAGACTGCATGCCACGGCAATCAAGACCAATGCGGCATTGGCCGCGATTTCGGGGTAGGTGGACGGAATTGACTTTGTGGACGACATGGACTTCATGGACGATGTGGACAGTCCACCAGGTCCATGCTGTCCACTCTGTCCACTCTGTCCACTCTGTCCATTAGGTCCACCATCTCTACCCCGCTGTTCCTTCACCCACCGCGCCACCTCGTCAGCATTGGAACACCGCCGGGCAATCAGCCCCGTCCGGCGCGGGTCTTCCCGCGGCCAAACCGGCAGCCCGCGCTGCCGCAGAAAATCTTCATAGTCCAGGCGCAATTCTTCCAAACTGGCCCGGGCCACATTGGTCAGCTTCAGCTCGGTTTTCTTCGATGTCCCCGATGCCTGGCTGCCTTCGGCGATATTCTGCACACCGCTGCGCGCCGCCTGGACCATCTGATCCCGCGTCCGGCTGAACCGGTTCACATAGCGCTCGCAAAACCGCACCGTCACATCATAAACAAGTTGCGCCATCTGAAAACTCTTTAATCTGCGGTATCCACCATGCTTGGGTATCAAAGGCTCTTTTTCACTCATCTCCCTGCTCCTAAAATTTAGGGTGCAGCCGTCCACCATCCCGTCCATCAAGTCCACCCCGTCCATCAAGTCCACTCTCTTCCGCATCCGTTCTTTTACAGGCGACCGGCCGGTCACTCCTATAGTATCAATCAACAGTAGAGGTAGCTCTCCTGACGACTCGTGTTTATATGTATCTATTAGTGGTGACCCTTGTTCGGTTTCGCCAACTGCCTGGCCGCATCCTCCAACACCTTGATACTCTCCACCTCACCAACGGCCTCTTTATGTTCCCTGCGGCGCTGGGCAAATTTATCATACTCCAACCGGGCATATTCCTCCGCATCCTTCTTGCTGACACTGCCGGCATGGGGCAGCACTCGGCGTTCGTTGAATTTTAAGAACTCATCCAGCTTCTGCTCCCAATCCTTCATGAACACCTGCTTGCGGCGGCGGGCCTGGTCTTCGGCAAAATCCAGCCACATGACCACGATACGGTTTAATTCGTCGATTTCATCCTCATTGAGGTAGTTCTTGGCGACGGTCACATCGGTCTTTCTCACATCGTCCGCCCTCCAACTGGTCAGACCCATGTTGGACACGGTATGGTCGGCGCGGCTTTGGATCAATTCCGCTACCGTCAGGCCGGTGGCGGCATAGTGCAGCTTGTTCTGGATGACGCTGAAAAATTTGGTGGTCTCGGACCAGGAAGGATCATAGTCGCCGGCCATGGCAAAAATATCCTTGACTCGTAGATACATGCGGCGCTCACTGGCGCGGATATCGCGGATGCGCGCCAGCATCTCGTCGAAATAATCTGGAACGGCCGAGCCGGCCACGGGCGGATTTTTCAGCCGCTCGTCGTCCATGGTAAAACCTTTGACGATATACTCCTTGAGCCGCTCTGTGGCCCATTGCCGGAACTGGGTGCCGCGAAGGGATTTGACACGATATCCCACGGATAGAATGGCTTCAAGATTGTAGTGCTTGACCGAACGGCGGACCCGCCGTCTGCCTTCCTGGCGAACTATTAAGTATTCCTTAATAGTTGCCGCTACGGAAAGTTCTCCTTCCGCATAGATGTTTTTCAAATGGGTGTTGATATTGGCCACAGTGGTCTGGAAAAGTTCCGCCATTCCGATTTGGGTCAGCCAAACGGTTTCGTTGTCCAGGCGCACCTCGATACGTTTTTGGCCGTCTTCTGTCGTATAGAGCATAAATTGGCTCTGCGCAGGCAATTGGGACCCGGGTTCGGCCTCTTTTGTATCTTTCGACCTTTTCTTTGTCATCGCTCAATCTCCTTGAGCTTTATCACCATCTTGGCCCGCACCTGGACCAGCTCCTTTTCCAAGGCATCGATCTCCTGTTGCACGGCGTCGATGTCGATCTCTTTTTCCTCTTCAAACGTATCCACATAACGGGGGATGTTGAGGTTGAAATCGTTTTCCTTGATCTCATCAAAGGTAGCCACATAGGCGTATTTGCCCGCATCCTTGCGGGCTTTGACAGCAGCTAGGATCTTCTCGATATGGGCATCGGAAAGGGCATTCTGGTTTTTGTTGGGCAGATACTCGCGGCTGGCATCCACAAAAAGCACATCCTTGCGGAGCTGGTTGGCCCCGCCCTTTTCCCGGCTGCGATCAAAAACCAGGATGGCCACGGGAATTGAGGTGGTTGGAAAGAGATTGCCCGGCAGGCCGACCACCGTGTCGAGCAGATTTTCCTCGATCATTTTCTGCCGGATGCGGCCCTCGGCTGCGCCCCGGAACAGCACACCGTGGGGCACCACCACGGAGACGCGACTCTCTTTTTCCTGGGCCGCTTCGACCATGTGGCTGATAAAGGCCCAGTCGCCTTTGGATTTGGGTGGCACACTGCGCCAGAAGCGGTTGAAGCGGTCGCTCCCGGCGTTTTCAGCGCCCCATTTTTTAAGGGAAAAGGGCGGATTGGCCACCACGATGTTGAACTTCATCAGGCGGTCATTTTCCACCAGGCCCGGGCTGGTGAGAGTATTGCACCATTCGATGCGGGCGCTGTCGGCCTTGTGCAGAAACATGTTCATCCGGGCCAGCGCCCAGGTGCTGCCGTTGACCTCCATTCCAAACAGGGCGTAGTTGCCGTCTCCCACTTCGCGGGCCGCCTCGATCAGCAGCCCGCCCGACCCGCAGGCCGGATCACAGATGCGATCGCCTGATTTGGGACCGGCCAGTTTGGCCACCAGTTCCGATACTTTGTGAGGCGTGTAGAATTCGCCGGCCTTTTTACCGGCATCCGAGGCAAAGCGTTCGATCAGGTAGATATAGGTATTGCCGATGACATCTTCCGAGACCCGACTGGGCCTCATGTCGAGCTGGGGTTTGTGAAAATCCTCCAGCATCAGTTTTAAGCGTCGGTTGCGGTCCCTGGTTTTGCCGAGATTGGCCTCGCTGTTGAAATCGATATTGCGGAACACCCCTTCGAGCTTAACCTTGTTGGCCTCTTCGATAGCATCCAGGGCGATGTTGATCAGCTCGCCGATATTGACGGCATTCCGTCGTTCGTACAGGCTGTAAAAATCGGCCGGGAAGCGTTCCTCAACTTCGCCGGTGTCAGAATTTTTTAGTTCAGCCATGGGCAACACGAAGCGCTCGCGTTTCAGTTTGCGGCGTATGCGTGCATCGTCATCGCCATATTGTCGTCGATATTCCTCATAGTGGTCTTTCCAGACATCCGAGATGTATTTTACAAACAGCATGGCCAGGATGTAGTCCTTGTATCCGGCCGCGTCCATCACTCCACGGAAGGTGTCGCAAACAGCCCAGGCCGCGTTGTTGATGTCTTTCTGGTCGATTTTTGGATTCATTTCATATTCCTTTGAAAAATCAATTCATATCTATTTGTGTCCAAGCGTATTGCCGACTGCTAGTTGCATCAACTTTGTTGAAATATAGAGGCTGCGTCGGTCGACAATTTTTTTTAACAAGCGCCGCTCTTCATTGGCCAAGGCAGCCAGTTCGGCAATCGCGCGCTGCTTTTTGATTGGAGGAACGGTTACCTCAAGACTTTCCAGCGCCTGCTTGCTGATCATTTTCAGGGAAGTGCCCTTAGCTCTGCTTGCCAGAAGGGCCTGGGAAGAAGGGTGATTGATATACCAGACCAGATAGTCCGGCAACACAACATTCTGATCGACACGGATCCTCAGAAGGGGTGCCGATACAACGGCCGGTCCTGGATCTTCGATCAGAATTGCAGCCGTGGTCACCTGGCCGCGGGAACGAAAAACAATATCCCCGGGCCTCACAAGGTGATGCTTCTTGACTGTATCCATGCCCACCCGCATCAGGTCTTTACAGTCGACGCGGTTTTCGTCGTTCAGGTCTTTCATTTGAACAACCGAGATTTGCCCCTGATCCATAAAATCCAGGCGCGTCCGAAATGAATAACCCATTTGAATCGATGCAATTTTTTTGAGGTTAAGCTTCATCTCGCCCACAAATATTTAATTGTTGTAACGTCATTACAGCGCCAATATAATTCAGAACATTTGGTTTGTCAAGAAATTTATTGCTGTAAAGTCGTTTCTGCAGCTTGAAATGGTTGGGAGGCTTATAACACCGTATGGAGTCAGAGGGGGCGCTCTTAAGTTGTTAAGTTTCTAAAAAATTGAAGTCAAACCATACCATTTTTTTGTACTATGCCCGCTTGATATACCTTTTGGAGCTCCTAAAACCATTGCACATTTGCAGTATTGTTGCATTGCATAAACGCAATATTGCAAAGCTCGCTCAACATTCTATCAACTATTCATTCCCGTATATTTTATATTAATTCATTGGGTTATACCTGTCAGCGCACCTTTTCTCAATATGGCACGGAAAGTGCTATCTAAGACAGTGAAGTGCTTGCGAACAATACCATGGGAAAGGAGATTCACTATGAAAGTTGCTGTTAGTTCCAGTGGAAAGGATCTTGATGCGTCGATCGATCAACGATTCGGTAGGTGTGCATATTTTTTGATGATCGAAACAGACGACATGAGTTTTGAAGTCTTTGATAATGAAAGTGCTGCCCTGGGAGGCGGTGCCGGAATCCAATCGGCCCGGTTTGTCATCTCCAAAGGAGCCGGGGCCGTCATAACCGGAAATTGCGGCCCCAATGCCGTGCAAACCCTTTCTGCAGTCGGCGTGGATGTGTTCCTCGGTGTAACGGGGACAATTAAAGCCGCCGTGGAAATGTATAAAAGCGGGAATTTAACACCGGCCGGCAAAGCGAATGTAGCTGAAAATAGCGGTTTGAGCGGCCAAAGCACAGGAGCAAAAAGAGAGAACCCGACTCCTGGCGACAGGGCGGGATCAGGTCGTGGTATGGGACAAGGTCGCGGTATGGGACAGGGACGCGGTATGGGCCAGGGACGCGGCATGGGCCAGGAACGCGGTATGGGCCAGGGACGCGGCATGGGCCAGGGACGCGGCATGGGCCAGGGACGTGGTATGAGAATGGGTCGCGGCATGGGCAGGAGCGGCGGAAGGTAGCTTTTTGATGAGAATAGCAGTTTCAGTCTGGGAGGATAAAATCTCACCGGTTCTCGATACGGCGTCTAAATTGCTGATCGTTGAAAACGAGACGCAAACGGAATCTTCTCGTTTTGAAGCCAATCTGCTTGAACAGGATATGTCTCAAAGATGTTCTTTTATTCGGAGACTCGATCTGGACGTTCTGATTTGCGGCGCCGTATCACGCCAGCTTGCAGGGATGCTCAAAGCCTCCGGCATCAAAATCATATCCGGGATATCCGGTCCGGCAGAAGATGTTTTGAAAGCCTATCTAAAAGAGGGCCTGTTGCATTCCGGATTTTTCATGCCGGGGAGTAAAAGCAATCATTTTGATTAGAAAAAATATAGCCGTTTAAAAACTTTCAATAAAGGACCCACAAGAAAAAGATGAACACAAATTATTATCCATAGCGCCCCATCTGGGTGTTGCCGTTACCGTTGAGGGGGACGGTGAAAAGCTTGACCGCGACATGGATGAAATTGCACTTGAAGTTGCCCATAAAGCAATGAATGAGTGGGGTAAGCCTGAAGGCGAACTTTTGTATCTGAAACGAGCACCCAAACCTTTGTATGAGCGCTGGAAAAAGCTGGGAGAACTTCCCCGCAATATCGATCGGGAAGTGGTGGAGATTATGCATCGCACTCACATTGGTGTCGACCAGGATTACAAAAACCTTGTCAAGCAGTGCACCCGGGCAGCTTTGGCGGACGGTTGGGGGGGCAGCATGCTGGCCACCGAAGTTGTCAAAGCCGGCGGGCTCGGCAACGATATCCGCGCGCTGCCGGCAGCCGGCAGCGCGCCCGAATGGATGAGTGAAAAGGCCATCAGCATCGGGCATTATTTTGTTGCTTCCGGTGTTTACACGGTCTTCGGGGTCCACATGCCCTTGGACGGTGCACCTGTATTTAGAGACTATATGTATAATGAACTGGAAAATATCTACGGCGGCATGTGGGACTGTGAACCGGATCCGGTGAAGCATGCCCACAAAATGATAGCCCATATCGATAAAAAGCGCAAAGAACTCGGTATCGACAAAGCCAGAGAAAGAATTCTGATGGATATGGCTGACCGCCAGAAACTGGAAGCCATATAAATTAAAGAAAAAAGTTTGTGTTAGGGGAGCAAAGCACATTCATTAACACCAAACGAAAGGAAGGAGGTGATTTTTATGTTGGATACCACTATTTATCCGAAAATAGATCTGAACAAATATCAAAAAGAGACACATCTTAAAGATGGGACCAAAATTCTTCTGCGGCCTATGGTAATAGAAGACCAGGAAGCGCTGTATGAATTTTTTAAAGCGGTTCCCGAAGAAGAGGCCCGATATCTGCGTGATGATGTCAAAAGCAGGCTCCTTGTTGAAACGTGGGCAAAAAACCTTGACTACGGCAAAACCCTGCCCGTTTTGGCGCTGAAAGACGACACTATAATCGCCGATGCCACGATCAACCGTCGTCGCTCCGGCTGGAAATGGCATCTGGGTACGGTACGGGTTTTTGTTCACAATGACTACCGGAATCTTGGCCTTGGGAAACTTATGGTAGATGAGCTCGCGTGGATTGCATACAGACTTGGAATTGAAAAACTTATATTAGAGATTCCGGATACCAACACTGCTGCAATCAATACATTCGCCAAAGCCGGATTTCATCGTGCCGCAGTGATTCCGAACATGGTCAAGGATAGACAGAACATGCCCGTCGATGTCGCCGTTATGATGCGAGATATTAAACCGGCTCTCGACGATGCCTATGATTATGATTTCTAAGACCGATCCGGAACATGAGCTGAAGTTGTGTATAGAAAAACCTTCTGCTCCCCTAACAATATTGTTCTCTGTTTGACAAATACACTTAAATGATGTCCGGTCTTATCGATAAAATTTTTCTGGGAGGTGTATAAAATAAACTAATAAAGCATCCATCTTTTACACAATGGAACTTCAGATGAACCCAAAAAATACATTCCCCCCCATCTGCCCCTCAATGAGACTTTAAAACATCAGGTAAACGCCATATTGCCTCCATTCGTCATTGAGGGGCACGATGGGGCTACACGGGATGAAGTGCTATGGTGATCAGCATTGCCGGCGGAAAGGATGAATAAAAAGTATTCTGAATTATTGCAGAACCATTCTTTGCATTATCTGGAAATGGCGTTTCGCACGGATAAGTGCGCTCTGTTGGAAAGTCCGGACGGATATGGAAAGCGCAAAGGAGCATGTGGCGATACCGTCGAAATGTTTATTCTCGTCCGGAATGAACGCATCCAAGCGGTTACGTTTACCAGCAATGGATGTCTCAACACGCATGTGTGTGCCAACACGGTTGCCTTGCTTGCAGAGGGAAAAAGTGTTAATGATGCTTGGTCAATAACTCCGGAGCAGGTTAAAAACTACCTGGAAACATTGCCCGCAGAAGATATGCATTGTGCCGAATTGGCGGCAGGTGCATTGTACCTTGCTCTGGTCAACTATCGGGAACACAAAGATTTTCCATGGAAAAAATTATACCGGAGGAAATAAAAAGGGTTCGGCAGATGAAACTGGACGATATTTTATCAATAGAAAAATGGACTGAACTTGAAAAGGAAATCAACAATACATTTGGCGTGTGTGCGTCTGTTTATGATACAGACAGTAAAAAAATAACCAAATTCAAAAAATGGCCCAATCGGTTGTGCCCGGTCATTCAAGCAGACGGAAAAAGCCAGAGTTTTATTTGCGCCGTTGCCAACCTCAATTTGGGGATGCAGGCCAGGCAAACAAAAAAGCCGGTCATTGCCGAATGTGATGCTGGGCTGTTAAAGCTCGTTGTGCCCGTATTTGTGGACGACGAATTTTTGGGAATGCTCAGCGGCTGTGGGATATTGTTAGATGACTCATCTGTTGAAACCTACTTGATAACAAAGTTTACGGGCATCGATGAGGAAGAGATAGCAAGTCTTTCAAATGATATCAATAAAATGGAAAGAGTTGATGTAGAGTTGCTTGCCAAATATTTAGAAACGCGTGTAGAGGGAATTGTTGAAGATTTTATAAACAATTGAAGATTCCCTTAAACATCGCAAATATTGTGCCGCAATATCAAATTTTATACTCTTTTTTTAAATTGATATTGAACCGCTTCATCCGGTTCCAGACGGTGACCCGGGATACACCCAGTATCCGGGCCGCTTCGGATTGGTTTCCTCCGGCCTTTTCCAGAGCCTCGACAAGCTGCAGCTTCTTGATATCATAATGTTTATTGGGCGTCTTCTTGGCTTCTGGCAGGGACTTTTTCCCTTGAAAAATTGCCGGCGGCAAATGGTGCGGTTGGATCAGGTCCTCCTGGCAGGTGACAAAGCAATATTCAAAGGCACTCTTTAGTTCTCTTACATTTCCCGGCCAGGAATGTTCCATCAATATGCCCATGGCGTCACTACTAATGCCTTGAATGTTCTTGCCGCCTTTGAGTTTAATTCTCCTGAAGAAAGACTCTGCCAGAATGGGAATGTCCTCCGCTCTTTCTCTCAATGGGGGTACTGTAATCGGAATCACATTGATTCTGTAGAAAAGATCTTTCCTGAAAACACCTTGAGCGACCAGCTGCATCAGGTCTTTATTGGTGGCTGAAATTATGCGTACATCAATATGGATGGGTCTATTGTCGCCCACCCGTTCGACAACTTTTTCCTCCAGGACTCGCAGCAGTTTTACTTGGGTAGAAAGCGGCAAATCACCGATTTCATCGAGAAAAATATCTCCATTTTTAGCGGCCTCGAAGCGTCCTTCCCGGTTCTGGTAAGCCCCGGTATAAGCCCCTTTAACATGCCCGAACAGTTCACTCTCCAGCAGAGATTCGGTCAGAGCCGCACAGTTGACCTTTACAAACGGTTTCCGTTTACGTTTACCAACGTCGTGAATGGCTTTACTGATAAGCTCTTTACCTGTGCCGCTTTCGCCAAAAATGATCACGGGAGCATCCGATTGGGCCGCATTGGCGATCATGTCAAACACCTGCCGCATGGGAACGGAGATGCCCAAAATTCCATGGAAACCGTCCTCTGCCAGCAGCTGGCGCCGGAAGGCTTCGATCTGGGTATCCTTTACAATAATTTCGGTTATATCCGTCATGGTCTCCACGGCACCCATAACCTGGCCCTCGGTATCATGGAGCAAAGAGGCATTTTTAAGGACATGTATATTGCTGCCGTCTTTTTTCGTCAAAAGGCATTTACGCATATCTACAGTTCCGTCCCTAAATAATTTGCACCAGTGCTCTCCTTTGTTTTCACGGACAATTTCACAGATATTACAGTCCAATATCAAACAGGGTTTCCCAATCAATTCTGATCTTGTATATCCGGTTATTTTCTCAAGACCTTTATTCACCGACACTATAGTTCCTTTGATACCCACGATCATCACGCCATCCTGAATCGTATCTACTACCGTCTTCCAATATTGGTTTAAATCTTGTTCAAACATTAAAGCATCTCCTGTTAAAATTTAACATGTGTTAAGTTTTGTCATTTAACACTTTAACACTTTAGAGGCAAGAATAAATTATTGAGACAGGAAGGCGGGAAGGAGATTAGAGAGAAAAGTCATAAGTTACGAGTAGTTGACGCCAATTTAACACAATTTCTATCTTTAATGCAGATACACGTATTGACTGGCACCTGTTTTGCAGTATTAGTGATGAAAATGAAAAGAGGTGCTCGTTTGGAATCTAAAAAGAATCATGTTCTCGATCTTCGGGGAATTATCGCTCCGGTGACATTCCTTAAAGTGACCCAGCTCTTAAACACGATGAGACCTGGTGAAACACTGGAAATTCTGGGCAAAGATCCGGATACGCGCACGCAACTTTCTCAGGTTTTACATACATTCCATTATCAACTGTTGGATACCAAAGAGGAAGGCTCTTTTTACCGCATCCGTTTAATGAAAGAAAAATAGAATAAAGCAAGGAGGTAAACATGACTGATCTAGACTTAAATGCGATTGAAGTATCCGTCACCGTAGATGCCAGGGGCAGTGCCTGCCCGGGACCGCTTTTGGAAGCCAAAAAAGGGATCGGCAAAGTGAGAGTGGGAGAGATTCTGGAAATATATTCCAATGATCCCGGTACCCTCAAAGATATTCCGGTCTGGGCTAAAAAAGTAGGCCATGAATATCTGGGAAGTCTTAAAGCGGATGGTTATGACAAAATATTTGTCAGAAGAAACAAATAGGCAAGATGATATGGCAATCCAGGGAAAAACAGGAAAGATTTTGATTCTGGCCACTGAAACCTGTGCCTATCCCGGAGCAGACTCCGTTGGACAGGCTCATTCGAGCTACCCAACAAACACTTATATTTTAAGGGTCAGATCACCAGTGATGTTTCCGGAGCAGTTTTATCTGGATTGTTTTGCCAAGGGGATCAGCGGCATCATCATCATGTCCTGTGGTGAAGAGTGCCCCTATGAAGGGGCCTACCACGCTCTGGCCAAGCGCGTGGACCGGGTATATCAACTGATGAAAGCGCAGGAGCTGGATATTCGCCGACTGCGCCTGACCGCTATCTGTACGGTATGCAACCGGGCCTTTCTCAAAGAGGTGAATCAGATGAACGAGGTGGTCCGGGAACTGGGACCACCCTAATAGTCATTGGTTATTGGTCATTCGTCATTTGTAATCGGATTAAAATGACCCATAACAATGACGGCGACTTCTCTGCCGGCTAGCTTTTTTCATTACTTGCCGACGGACTTCAAAAATCTAATGGAACGTTACCAATGACAAATGACTAATGACGATTGACAAATTACTGGGAGAAATGCATGGACGCCATTTTTGAGCTCGATTTCGACGCCCTCATTGTCGGCGGCGGCATTGCCGGCCTTCAAGCCGCACTTGATCTTGCGGATCAGGATTATCAGGTGGCCGTGGTGGAGAAAGACACATCCATCGGGGGAAAAATGATCAGACTTTCCAAGGTATTTCCCACCCTCGATTGTTCAAGTTGTATTACCACGCCCAAAATGGCTGCGGCCGCGCATCATGAAAATATCACCATCTTCACTTATTGCGATTTGAAATCACTGCAACGTGATGGCCGGGTTTTAACGGCCTCCATAACCCAGCGTCCCCGCTATGTGGATCCGGACAAATGCATCGGATGCCGCCTGTGCGAATATAACTGCCCGGTATATGTTGCAGATAAAGAGGAGGGCGGATTTTCGGCCCGCAAAGCTGCTTATATCCCCTTTTCCAACGCCATTCCCCAGATTGCACTGATAGACGTTGAAAACTGCATGCTCTGCGGGAAGTGTGAAAAGGTCTGCCCGACCCAGGCGGTGGATTATTTTCAGGAGCCTGAAAACTTCACCATCAGGGCCAAAACAGCTGTTTTGGCCACCGGTTTCGAACTGACCCCCGTTGAAAACAAGCAGCAATACGGCAACGGAGAAATACCGAACGTTATCACTTCTTTGCAAATGGAAAGACTGCTGGCACCCCATGGACCCTATAACCGGGTTCTGCGGCCCGCGGACGGTATGGAACCGGATGCCATCGCTTTTATTCAATGTGCCGGTTCCCGGGATAAAAGCATGGGGATTTCCTATTGTTCGCGCGTGTGCTGCATGTACGCCATCAAGCAGGCCATGCTGCTCTCCGGTTCCCTGCCGCTGGCGGACATTACCATTTATTATATGGACATACGTGCCTTTGGCAAAGGTTACGAACAATTTTACCAGAATGCCAAGGCTATGGGGATAGAATTTGTCAAAGGCAAAGTGGCCACGATCGATGCCGGCGAAAATGGCAGTGTAACATTGCGTTATGAAGATCAGAACGGTGCAGGAGTAACTTCAGCGAACCATGATATGGTGGTGCTTTCCCTGGGCATGATTCCAGGCTGGAATCCGGAAGGTACTTGTCCGGTATCGACAGCTGCGGATCGTTTCATTCATACTATCCGGCCCAAAATTGCACCGACCCTAACCGATATGAAAGGCGTTTTTGTGGCCGGCGCCGCCGCCGGTCCCAAGGACATTGTGGATACGATCACCGAAGCCGGCGCCGCGGCCATGGAAGCGACCAAATATATGGCCACCATGGAAACCGCCCGCAAAGCAGTGGCATAATGTCGATGAATTCGTAATAGGAAATGTATCGATGACGGACAAAAAGATAGATAACGAAACGACTGCCGCAAAGGGCAAGGTAGGTGTATACATTTGTTACTGCGGCGGAAATATTTCCGATCATGTGGATGTGGAGAAGGTCCGTGAAAGCATGGAAAAGATTCCCGGAGTGCAGGTTGCCCGGACAGATATGTTCATGTGCAGCGATCCCGGTCAGGAAATGATCATGAAAGACCTCCAAAGCGGCACCGTCGACCGGATCGTAGTAGCCTCCTGTGCCCCCAGTCTGCATGAAACCACTTTCCGCAGTGCCATATCCAGGGCCGGAGCAAATCCTTATATTTACGAACATGCCAACATTCGCGAGCAAGTGAGCTGGGTGCACCACGGAGATCAGGCAACGGATAAGGCCATCCGGCTGGTGGCAGCGGCAACGGCCAAGGCCGAGGGCCTCAAACCGCTTGAGCCGATCCGGATGGAAGCCCGGCAGCACGTCACGGTTATTGGCGGCGGGATTGCCGGTCTGCGAGCAGCCAAAGACCTGGCCGACTGCGGGGTTGCAGTGGCGCTGATCGAAAAATCTCCCTTTCTGGGCGGGCAGCTTGCACAGTTGGAACGCCTTGCACCGACCGGCGACCCGGTCGCTGATCTCATCACCGAGCTTGCCGGCCAGGTACTTGATGATCCTAACATTACCGTCCACATCTGCAGCCTTGTCGAGACCTTTGACGGCTATGTAGGCAACTTTACGCTGGGTGTAAAAAAACGGCCGCCGGAAATTGATCGTGAAAAATTGGCGTCATTGAATCCGTCCGACAGAACTTACGGTGAATTCATTCCATTTACAGGAGTTTTTCCGGAATCGATTCCGGCCCGTGCTGAAGAATTTACCATTGAAACCGGTGTGGTTGTCCTGGCAACCGGATTCAAGTCGTACACCCCTCGCCGGGGCGAATACGGCTATGCGGAATTTCCTGAAGTTATTACGCTGCCGGAGTTGATCCGCAGTATGGCTGAAAATAAAAGTGCCGGTAAGTTTTTGGAAGTAAACGGTCAACGCATTCGCAGCATGACCATGATTCACTGTGTCGGCAGTCGGCAGATCCCGGGCATACACCCGGAAGATGAGTCGGGCAACTTCAACGAGTACTGTTCCCGTACCTGTTGTTCAGCCACACTCGATGCGGCCGGCACCATACGGCAGAGCTACCCCGAAACCCGAGTTTTCGAATTATATCGAGATATTCGAACCTACGGCCGGGGTCAGGAAGAACTTTATGAGCAGGCGGCCAAAAACAAGGTTGTTTTTCTGCGCTTTGAAGCCGATGAATCCCCGGAGGTGGTTCCCAGCGACGACTCCGACGGCTTCCCCTTGCGGGTCAAGGTAAAGGATGTCTTGACGTTTGGCGAAGAAGTCGAGGTACCGGTGGATCTGGTGGTGCTGGCCACCGGAATGGAACCCAACAACGTGTCGGAACTGGTCGATATGATGAAACTTCCCGTGGGGCCGGACCGCTTTCTGCTGGAGGTCCACCCCAAATTGCGGCCCGTGGAGCTGCCTGTAGGCGGCATAATGCTGGCCGGTACCTGTCAGGCGCCCATGGATGCGGGGGAAGCCTGCAGCGCCGCCGCCGCGGCCGCCGTTAAGGCCGCCGCCCTTCTCGGACGCGGTTATGTGGAACTCGATCCCTTTGTAGCTGAAGTGGACCTTGAAAAATGCCGGGGCAGCGGGGCCTGCGTGGAAGCTTGTTTAAACGAAGGTGCGCTGAACCTGGTGGAGATGCAAGTGGATGGTGAAAAGGTTCAAAGGGCGCAGGTTACCTCGGCCCTGTGCTTGGGGTGCGGTGCCTGCGTGGCCGTATGTTCTGAAAACGCTATCGACATCAACGGCTGGACCTTGAAGCAATATGAAGCCATGGTGGACATGATCGTAGCGGATGAAGAGACGGTATGACTCTTAACCATGCAAGGTCCGGTTAAAATTTGGCCGGATACAGCATTAAAATACCAAAATACAATGCTCAAATTACAAATTCCAAGCAATTACCTGTTTAAATAACGTGGTCTTGCCGGAGAGGATCTCAAATGAGTCGGAATGATGAGCAAAAGAAAGCAAAAAAAGATGCTATGAAAAGGCTTCGCCAGGAACGCAAACAGAAGATTAAAGCGGTTGCCGCCACAATAAAAGCGCAAAAAGAAGCCGTCAAAGCCATCAAAGGGCAGATGCAAAACGATGTTGGAACGGTGCCAAGTATTGCCCGGGAGACGGGGATTTCACCGGAAAAGGTGCTGTGGTACATCG
The DNA here is from genome assembly GCA_014383215.1 of Candidatus Desulfatibia vada. Lineage (GTDB taxonomy): Bacteria > Desulfobacterota > Desulfobacteria > Desulfobacterales > UBA11574 > Desulfatibia_A > Desulfatibia_A vada. Next base: position 24,206 of record JACNIG010000226.1, read on the forward strand.
CCGCTTTGAAGAAATACGGAGAAATCAGCGAAGCGGAAAAGGACGGCGGTTATTTTCGGTACGTTTTGACCCCAGGGCCCCCGGAAGAAATTGCCAACGACCAACCGGACGGATCGCAGGACACAAAATGAAAATTGAATTGGGAGAGTGAGTATGGCTTTAGTAAATCCGAATTTTGCCGAAGAGATGGAACGTTTTGGGGAAGATACCGCGCTGGAATGCTTTAACTGCGGTACCTGTGCCGCCATTTGCCCCTTGATATACGAACATTTTCCCCGTAAGATGATCCGTTATCTCCAGTTGGGGGCCAAGGATCGTATCATGGAAAATGCCAACGAGCTCTGGCGCTGCCTGCACTGCGGACTTTGCACGCAAACCTGCCCGCGAGAAGCAGATCCCGGAGAAGTCATTCTGGGGTTAAAGCGCTATGTCGTCGCCAATTGGAGGAGGTCCTGAAATGTACAACCCCAAGGATATTATTGATCTTATTGCCGACAATGTCCGAAAAACTCGCAATCCCTTCGGCATGCCCAAATTTTTATGCAACCGGTGGTGGCAAGATTCAAGCATGCCCGCTGAAGGCGACGCGCTGCTGTTTACCGGATTGATGTACCAGTTTGTGCCCTACATCGAAAAATCGACCCGCTACCTGGAGCAATTTGAAGACACCCCCTGGGCGGACTATGTGCATTACGCCAAATATGTACCCAATTATCTGGCGGGAATGGGTCTTGCTTTGCTGACGCCCGCAAAGGAGAAGAAGAGATTCAACGCTATTCTCCAAAACATTGCCAAAATTCTTAATAGGTCAAACGTCGATTTCTTCTACCGGCCGGAGTTGGATGATTACAGCGGCATTTTGTTATACGACCTCGGGGACCAGGAAGGCTTTGTCAGGCATGCCGAATTTGTGGCCGCCAAGCTCAAAAGGGCCGGGGTCAAAACGCTAATTACGGTAGATCCCCATACCACCTACGCTTTGAAAGTTCTCTATCCCAAGTACACGGGTCAGAGCTTTGATGTGAAAACCTACTTTGAGCTGGTCAATTTTACCTCCAAAAACGGCCATGGACGGGTCACGCTCCACGACCCTTGTTTTTATGGCAGGTATTTGGAACTTTCGGATGTCCCGACGAAAGTTCTTGCCAATTTAGGTATTGAATGCGTGCCGGTGAGAAACTCGGGGCTGTTCACCAGTTGCTGCGGTGGACCGGCGGAGTCTATTTCTCCCAAGCTTTCCAAAGAAGTTCTCGATCGACGGGTCAAAGAATTGCAAACTGCCGGGGCACCTATCGTCACCATGTGCCCCATCTGTTTGGGACACCTGGAAAAGTCAGGAGCTCAAGTCGAGGATCTGGCAACGCTGATCGTTCGATGTGCAGCGTGAGGTTTTACCTGTGGTCATAGATTTTTCATTTTCATTTTACTTTTTAACCCATGAAAGGAGACAATTATTATGACTGAAAAAGAAGAAAAAATCCTGTATATCTGTACAAATGCCGGAGAAGATCCGGAGAAAGCGGCTATGCCCTTTGTGATGGCCAATGCCGCTATGACCATGGACATAAAGGCGACGATTGCGTTGCAGGGCAACGGTGTCTATCTGGCCCAAAAAGGATACGTTGATACCATGTTGCCTCCCGGCGGTTTTCCGCCTGTTAAAAAACTGCTTCAAGATTTTATGGAACAGGGCGGAAAGTTGCTGGTTTGCGTACCTTGCATCAAGGAACGCAACATCGATGCAGCCGAAGACATGATAGACGGGGCTCAAACAACAGCTGCCGGGACGTTGACTGTCGAGGCCCTCGAATCCGATGCTGTGTTTGTGTACTAAAACCGGGTTGTGGGTTGCGGGTTCCGGGTTGCCGATTCTGTATACGCAATCTCTACATACCGAACGCGCAACACACAACTTGTAGTATGCCCGTCGCAGTGGAAAAAGAGATTAAATCCTTTTTAAGGTAAATTGTGGTACTGAATGCTGCCGTTTCTATGCCATTGGTCGAATTTAAGCCTGAGAAAACGCTTGATGTGAAAACGGGAAGGTGGAAAAAGCAGCAATAGTCCCGTTATGTCGGTTATGAAACCAGGGGTAAGCAAAACAATGCCGGCCATGAAAATAAGCAGCGCGTCTACCATTTCTTCGGCCGGTACGAGCCCCTGTTGCAGGCTGTGCCGGACCCGCAGCATGGTTTCCATCCCCTGCATGCGTGCCAGGGCGGCACCTGCAAACCCGGTGAGGAGGATGATGGCCACCGTATTGAAGGCACCCAAAAAGCCGCCCAGTTTGATAATCAAATAAATTTCGGCTACCGGAATAAGTGTGAACGCTAAAAACAGTTTGAAAAACATAAAAGTTTCTCCCTGTAGTGGTTTTGAAAGTATATTAAATAGCAATATGGATATTATTTTTGTGCCTGTCAAGACATTGATATTGCGGCCTGCTCCCCGGCACGGACTACGCGTGCTGTTTACGCAGAGGCTCCAGGCCTTCAGCGTTAGTGACCAGTAATCAGTGATCAGAAGTCAGAGGTCGGTATTCCCTATGAATCGAGATTTCCGTTTTGCTCCAACCAGCATCCAGTATCGTGTATCCTGCATCCTGCATCCTTAATCTTGCATCTTGTATTCTTTATCTTATATTGTGTATCATGCATCTTGGATCATGAATCTTGTATCTCCGCTGAATCGGGATTTCCGCTGCGCTCCAACATGCATGATGCATCTATTAACCAATTACCAGAATAACAAAGGAGCAGGAACATGGCAAAGATTACATTGAAAGGCGAACAGACTGAAACCATTGGATATTTGCCGGATGTTGGTGAAGAGGCCCCTGATTTTACCCTGACCGGCAAAGATCTTTCCGAGACAACCCTAAAAGATTTTGCAGGCAAACAAATCGTTTTAAATATTTTTCCGAGTATTGATACTGAGGTATGTGCAACTTCGGTTCGTAGATTTAACGCCGAAGCAAGCAAGCTCGACAACAGCGTCGTCCTTTGTGTTTCTGCGGACCTGCCTTTTGCGCACCAAAGGTTTTGTGCGGCCGAAGGCCTGGATGATGTGGTTTCGCTTTCAAGCTTTCGTTCCGAGGATTTTGGAAAGGATTACGGCGTACAAATAACGAGCGGACCGCTAACCGGGTTGTTAGCCAGAGCTATTGTTATTATAGATGAATCCGGGAAGGTCGTTTTCACGGAACTGGTCCCGGAAATTGTGCAGGAGCCAAACTACGAGGCTGCTTTGGCAGTACTGTCGTAAATATCCTGGCCCAGAGAACCAGGCTTTGGGTTACCCCTGGAAGGGGATGTTTTACTGCAAATTGAACAAGTGCGAAGTGACTAAAGTGAGCTAAAGTGCCTAAAGTTATGGAGTCGCTTCGCTCAACTGATTTTATATATTTGGCAGAATTCCTTAACTTTAGATCACTTTAGATCACTTCAAACTTTAGGCACTTTTAAGGTTTTCGGCAGAGCCAAACATCTCTTATCTGGCCCAGAGAACCAGGTTTTTCAGGACCAAATAAAAGATGGGAAGCGGAAAAAAGGGAATTTGTGGTTTGAAGCGTCTGTTTAAAATTATCCCGGAAAATATGCAGGCAACTCTTTTGCTACGCTATTTCGGATTTTTTAAAATTCCATTGTTGTTTTTTGTAAAACCTTCCGTCGTTGAACTGTCTGATAATAGAATAGTAGTGAAAATTCCTCTGCGTCGGAGGACCAGAAATCATCTGGGTTCCATGTACTTTGGCGCCCTGGCGATCGGAGCTGATTGTGCCGCAGGGCTGATTGCCATGAGGCTGATACAAAAAAGCTCGCAGAATATATCTTTAGTTTTTAAAAGCATGGACGCAGAGTTTCTCAAGCGCGCCGAGGGCGATGTATATTTTACCTGTGAACAAGGCGCCGAAATTGCCGATTTAGTTTCTTCTGCCGTCGATTCAACCGACAGAGTGGAAGCTTTGGTTCACGTTACGGCTAAGGTTCCCGACAAGTTTGGAGAAGAACCTGTAGCCAGGTTTTCCTTAGTACTATCTCTTAAGAAGAAGTAAGATATTGTAATGTTTTATTAATTAGCAAAAAAAGAGCAACCATGGCAATGGATTCCTTAAAAACAGATTTTACCAGGCAGTTTGATGTAAAATATCCTATCATTTGTGCCCCCATGTTTCTTGTGAGCTCGGTTAAAATGGTGGTTGGCGCCAGTGAGTCCGGAGGGGTGGGGACCTTTCCAGCCCTGAATTTCCGTCCCATTGAAAAATATTGCCAAGTCATTAAAGAGATAAAAAGTCTGACGGCAAAACCTTTTGGGATCAACATTATCGTACAAAAATCCAACAAATACCAATATCAGCAGATCGATCACGCGCTAGAAGAACGGGTTCCTTTAATCATCACCTCTTTGGGAAATCCAAAAGAAGTGATTCGGCTGTCACATCAAGTGGGAACCAAGGTTTATTGTGATGTAGTGGGGTTTGAGCATGCCAAAAAGGTAGCTGATCTGGGAGCTGACGGGCTCATTGCCGTGGGATTTGGTGCCGGTGGTCATGCCGGAGATATTTCACCTTTTGCCCTGATCCCCAACCTGGTGCGCACGATCAAATTACCGGTTCTTGCCGCCGGAAGCATTGTAGACGGTGCCGGAATGGCGGCTGCCTTTGCATTGGGAGCTTCTGCCGTTTATATTGGAACACGTTTTATTGCTTCGCAAGAAGCTGAAGTTTCCGAAAACTACAAAGATGCCATTATGCACGCAGCGAGTGAAGATATCGTCAACACCGACAAAGTGGACGGATTTCCCGGCAATTTTATTCGCACCAAGGAACTGGAGGCTATCGGTCTGAAGAAAGGTTTGATTGAAGAAATACTCTCAAAAAGCAAAAAAATTAAACGCTTTATTGCCCTCAGTCGCGCCGCCCGTTCTCTGTTGGGCGGTGTGGATTCGAAGGTGTCTTATCAAACGGTCTACTCAGCCGGCCATGGCGTCGGCCTCATAGATAAGGTTTTGTCAATTCAACAGATAATGGAAAAAATCGTAACAGAATACCAAGAGATTAAAGCGCAATTGCCTTAGTAACGAGGGACTGGTAACCAGTAAAAAGTTGTCCTTGATGCTGGATACTGGATACTGGATGCTCGATAAAATAAGGAAACTTTCTTTAAAATCCAGTAACCAGCATCCAGCAACCCGTAACCCGCAAGAGGACCTTTAATGAGTAATCAACCAAACAAAATCATCTGCTCGATGAACCAGGTGAGCAAGTATTACGATAAAAAACCGGTCATTAAGGACATATCGCTGTCGTATTTTTACGGCGCCAAAATTGGCGTCCTGGGACTGAACGGCTCGGGCAAAAGCTCTCTTTTACGCATCATGGCGGGTGTGGATACGGAATTTAACGGCCGCTTAAGCCTAACCCCGGGATACACTGTAGGTTTTCTGGAGCAGGAGCCTGCCCTGGACGACTCCAAAACGGTCAGGGAAACCGTTGAGGAAGCGGTACAGGCCACCATTGACATTATGAATGAATTCAACCGGATCAACGAAAAATTCGCCGAACCCATGTCCGACGAACAGATGGATCGGCTGATCGAGCGCCAGGGAACAATTCAGGAGAAACTGGATGCAGCCGATGCATGGGACCTGGACTCCCGACTGGAGATGGCCATGGATGCCCTGCGCTGCCCGGAAGGTGAGATGCCGGTGAAGATTCTTTCAGGCGGCGAAAAACGCCGGGTGGCCCTTTGCCGGCTTTTACTGCAAAAGCCGGATATTCTGCTTTTGGACGAGCCCACCAACCACCTGGATGCCGAAACCGTGGCCTGGCTGGAACATCATCTGCACCAGTACCAGGGGACCGTTATCGCGGTTACCCATGATCGCTATTTTCTTGATAACGTCGCCGGCTGGATTCTGGAACTTGATCGGGGCCATGGCATTCCCTGGAAGGGCAATTACTCTTCCTGGCTCGAACAGAAGCAGGAGCGCTTAAGACACGAAGAAAAGGCTGAAAGCCATCGCCAAAAGACCCTTCAGCGGGAGCTGGAATGGATCAAAATGTCCCCCAAGGCCCGGCAGACTAAATCCAAAGCCCGCATCAGCGCCTATGATCAACTGCTTTCCCGGGAAAGCACAAAAATAGCGCAAGAGCTTGAAATCTATATGCCGCCGGGGCCGCGTCTGGGCAAGCTGGTGGTTGAAGCTGAAAATGTATCCAAGGGCTACGGCGACCGGCTGCTGGTCGAGAACATGTCATTTTTTCTGCCACCGGGCGGCATCGTCGGCGTGGTGGGCCCCAACGGAGCCGGAAAATCGACTCTGTTTAAAATGATAACCGACCAGGAGACACCGGATACGGGCAGTATCCGTATCGGCCAAACCGTCCACCTGGCTTATGTGGATCAGAGCCGGGAGAGTCTTGATCCGCAAAAAACGATTTGGGAAGTGATTTCAAACAATGAAGATGTGATCCAACTTGGCGGCGTATCGGTCAAATCCCGTGCGTACGTGGCCCGCTTCAATTTTACCGGTGCCGACCAGCAAAAAAAAGTCAACATGCTCTCGGGGGGCGAACGCAACCGCGTACACCTGGCCTGCATGCTCAAGCAAGGTGCCAATGTCATTCTGCTGGACGAACCGACCAACGACCTCGACGTAAACACCCTGAGAGCCTTAGAGGAGGCTCTGGAAAATTTCGCCGGATGCGCGGTGGTGATCACCCACGACCGCTGGTTCCTCGACCGCATCGCCACGCATATCCTGGCGTTTGAAGGAGACAGCCGTACGGTATGGTTCCAGGGGAATTATTCGGAGTACGAGGCTGACCGCAAAAAGCGGCTGGGCGATGCGGCCGACCGCCCTCACAGGATCAAATATCGCCAGTTAACCCGGGATTGACCAGCCTGCTTCGCAGCCGGGGTCAGGAGCCAGTAATCAGTTCAATAAGTTAGGGTTTAGAGAATTGTCGGGCTTCAGAATTTTTCAAAAAAGGCGCTATCAAATACGCTGTCTAAGGGTGACCAAATATTTATGATTTGTCAAATTATTCGCGAAGTTGTAAAACGCTTCGGCAGCAATCATAAATATTTGGTCACCGTGAGATGTCATGGCGGACGACCAGGATATCACCTTTTTTGAAAAACCCTGAAGCCCTGTTCCCAGAAGTCATTGAAAAGTTACAGAAATTTAGGTTAACACAGCAGGAAAAAAGCAAAATGATTTTTAGACTATCTGCCGGCAATAGGTTTCGCGAGTAAAAAAAAGTAATAAGAATGATAGCACGGCCCAGGCAATCATCAGGGAAAAGCCTGTCTGGTAGGCATCCAGAGTGTAAAGTCTGATACCCTTTATAACTTCTCCTTGCCATTTTAGATCCAGAATCCAGCCTACTGCAGGCTGTAGCAACATAGGCCCCATCATGACCCCCATATTGACGACACCGGAAACCGTTCCCGACAAATAAGCGGGAACTGATTCTTTAGCGAACGCAAAGCTGATGATGATGCAGCCGGAGCTAAAACCGGTCAGTAAAAGCACGCCAACCAGCCCATAAGCTGAAATGTGCGTAATAAAGACAATCGCACTCCATCCGGCAATAGATACGGCGCTTCCGATTAGATAAAGCGGTTTGCGATGTCCCCAGCGATCTGAAAACCAACCGAAAATCGGTCCGCCGACCGCCCACGCCACCAGCAGGGTGGATGTCATAGCCGCTGCCAGGGGTGGCGACAATCCATGATGGGTAGTGAGGAAAGGAACTCCCCAAAGGCCGGAAAATGTTAGCACACAGCCGACAAGTCCACCTGGTATTACACACATAAGCCATGTATTCGGATAGTTGAACACCTCAATGATTCCCTGCATTATTCTTTGACGCGTATTTTGATCAGCCGTTGTGACGGGGTTGCCCAGATCAGCATAGCCCTTTTCGTGCGGATAATCCCTAACAAAGAACCAAATGCCCGCACCGATAACAAAAGTTAATAAGGCCGAAAGCAGAATTACACTGCGCCAGGTATAGTGATTCATCAGCAGCCGCAGAGGGGTTCCTGCAAAAACAGCGCCGACAACACCAAAAAAGAGTGCCACCCCTGATACCATTGCATAATAGCGTTGTGGAAACCAATTGTTAGACACCTTCAGCAACCCGACGAAAGCAACCGCAACAGAGCCGCCGATTAAAAATCGGCCCATATTGGCCCAGATGATCTGGGGAGCCAGGGCAAACAGCAGTGTGCCGATTCCGGCAACCAGCGCTCCCATAGTGAGCAACCGGCGCGGCCCCCAGGTGTCAGCTAAAATCCCCGTGGGAATTTGCATGGCCACGTAACTATAAAAATAAAAGCCTGACAGGTTGCCCAGTGCGGTCGCACTGATGTTGAACTCCCTCATCAGTTCTTCCGTCATTACGGCTGGTGCCACGCGCTGAAAAAAACCCATCAGGTAAAAAAGAGCGCCCAGGCCCCAGACGAACCAGGCAACTCTCAGCGGAGGTGGATGGTCAAGGTTCATCTTTTCAGGTTTCAATGTCATGCCGTTGAATTAATCCAGAACGGAATCTCCGATGGTCTGCCCGTGGAAATCCAGGGATATCTGCTTTCCAGTTCTTTCAACCTGTTTTTCAAATAGTCTACCCGTGACACCAGCTCTTGGTTCTGTGAGTCCGACCGCAGATCAGCTTCGGCATCGCGCAAGCAAATCCGAAGGTCAAGATACTCTCTTTCAAGATGCTGAACGCTGCTGCGATATTGATAACTTATTTCAAACAGTATATCCTCTTCCGGAATTTTTGGTGTCTTCATAAGTTCAGACCTCGTTATTTACATTGTATAAATGACCGTATACCTTTCAATACCATGGAATTGCACACAAATTAGACATTAGGTCGGCTAGTTTCTACGGTTCCGGGTTCCCGGTTCAGGGTTAAGCGCTTCGCGCTTTTTTCTTTAACCGCTGATTCCATTGTTATGATCATAACTTGCTTGGCGGTGTTGTCAAGGGATTGGATTAAAGCAGGATATATCGGGCCGGTTATGGTCGATATTTTCCCCTTAATTACTAAAATTTGACATGACAGTGTGGTTTCGGTTAAGTTGCAATTATAAAACCTAAGTTGAGAGGTTCGATATGAACAAAATAAAGCTCACAATTTTTCTGCTTATAATGCTGGTCGCTGGATGCCCAAATTTATCGAATGTAAAGCAAATGAATATGTTTGACTGGATAACAGCGTCATTCAAGGATTCTGTTCGCTGGTCGGATTTCGAAGCCGCAAACCAGTTGAGAAAGGACGCACAAACAGAAAGCAACCCACCTGATTTCAAAAAACTTAAAAATGTAAGGGTGACTTCTTATGATGTAAAGCAAATCATTCCTATGGATAACAAATTAAAAATCCGCCAGATCGTTGAGATTAATTATTACAAGACAGATAATATGGTCGAAAAAACCCTTATTCACGATCAGCTATGGGAATATGACGCCGCAGATGAAAGCTGGTCTCTTAAGAGCAGGTTACCCGACTTTAAGTGAAACCTAAAGCCTGCATAAACTGTTCTTTAAAAGAAACATATTATGCAGGTTTTGGGTGAAGAGCTAAAGAAACCTGTTCGGATGCTGCCTGAAATATACGGGTTAGGTAATAAAAAGATCTTTGGTAGAAAAATTAGGGTCGCTCGTTAGGTTCACCCCCAGGCGCCTCAGGCCGGCCTCGTCACCCGGTGTAGGAATGTGGGTCATGTGAACTTCACATCCCCGAAGTTCCTCTAATTTCTCCATGGCTAACTGGGCGGCAGGATTGACCGTTGTGCTGATACTGAGGGAAATAAGGGTTTCCACCAGGTCCAAGCTTAGGGTTTTTTCATTCAGCACCTCGGTTTTAAGGGTTCTAACCGCTTCGATAATATTGGGGGGGAGCAATTTAATCTTTTCCGGGATTTCCGCCAAATGCTTAATTGCATGTAAAACAAGACTTGAAGCCGCGTGAAGCCGAGGCGAGTTGTTGCCTGTCACTACTGTGCCGTTCTTGAGGGCAATGGCCGCGCCGCAATAAACGCCTTCACTACCTTTATCGTTTTCTTGTGCTGCTATGGACGCCCTGCGCGCGGGCTCAACCACACTGCGGTATTGCAGATCAAGATTGAAATCTTTAATAAGCAGTTCTGCTCTTTGTACCGTTCCCTTATCCGTTAAGCCCATTGCATATTCACACCGATATCTAAAATACCTCCTGATCAACTCCTGCTTGGCTGATTCCTGGGTCATTTCATCGTCGGTTATTGCAAAGCCGGCTCTATTAACACCCATGTCAGTAGGTGATTTATAAAATAATTCCCCGCCCATGATCTTTTTCAATATTCTTTTAAGAACAGGGAACACTTCCACGTCGCGGTTGTAGTTGATCGTCTTCTGGTTGTAGGCCTCCAGGTGAAAAGGATCTATCATATTAACATCCCCAAGATCCGCGGTTGCAGCTTCATAGGCCACATTGACAGGATGTTTGAGGGGTAAATTCCAAATGGGAAAGGTCTCGAATTTAGCATATCCTGCATTAATGCCCCTTTTATAGTCATGGTACACCTGGGAAAGGGACGTTGCCAATTTCCCGCTCCCCGGGCCGGGACCGGTAACGATTACCAGGGGTTTTTCCGTTGCAATATATTCATTGGCGCCATAACCCTCATCGCTGACGATCAGGTCGATATCCGTTGGATATCCTTTGGTATATTGATGAGTATAGACCTTTATGCCTCTGCGTTCCAATTTGTTTTTAAACTGGATGGCCGACGGCTGATTCTCGAAGCGGGTAATCACCACTCCCAGTACATCGATCCCCCATCCCCTTATATCGTCGATGAGTTTGAGGGCATCGGAATCATAGGTAATGCCGAAATCGGCCCTCATTTTTTTCCTTTCAATATCACCGGCATAAATACAGAGTAAAATATCGGCTTTTTCTTTTAAGGTCTGAAGGAGTCTCATTTTTATATTGGGATCGTAACCCGGCAAGACCCGGGCAGCATGGTAGTCATATAAAAGCTTGCCGCCGAATTCAAGATAGAGCTTATTGTCAAACTTTTTCATCCGTTCAAGGATTTCAGATTTTTGCTCCTGTAGATATTTCTCGTTGTCAAACGCAGTATGAACCGCCATTCGTCCTCCTCCATTCGTTTATAAATCGCTGAAAAACAAGTTTGCCGGCATGGACTTTCCTGTGCGAGCTGATCAGTATTGTTTGCAGGCGTTCCCAGGTTCAGAGTTCCCCGTTCAGGGTTCCCCATTCAGGGGTACAATTAATTTAACAAACTACTAATTAGCTTCCTCCAGCCAGGCTTTGATCTTACTTTTAGAAGGCGGTTTGCCCCAGCCCATGATGCGGCCGTTGATGATCAGGGCCGGCATACCCATCACACCGTACTTTGCAATTTCTTTGATATCCCTGACGTGTTCCAAATCGGCCGCTTGGTTCATCTCGCTTAAAACATCCAGAACATCCTTTTCCAGACGGTCACACTGGGCACAGCCCGGTCCCAGCACTTTAATCTCAAGTATCTTATGAGAATCTTTTTGATATGGCTGACCAAGGAATTTTCTCAACTCCCTGACAAAGGCACGGCCGTAGCTCTCGCGCACTTTAGCGGGAATATAATTTTGTTTGGAAAGCCGCTTTAAAAGTTCGGCGGCAACCGTGTCGTCAGACTCGTGCCCAAAGTCCGGGGCCAGCTCTTCAACAGCGCTTTGTAAACCGACTATGCCGACCTTATGCGTACCGATTTTTATTTGAGTGATGTCCGTTGCAGCCATTATGAATTAACATTAGGGGCAATAGTTCAGCCACCAAGGCACCAAGACTCTAAGATTATAATATAATTCTTTTTTTTGCTAGTGTCCGTAGTCCTTTGTCAGTTGTTTTCGCAAACACCTATTTCAAGGGTATGTCGATCGGGGATTTATATTGGGGAATCAATTATCCGCCGGCACTCATAAATTGCCAAATCATCGCCGTTAATTGTCTTGTCGGCCAGCATTTTGACTCTGACAAAAGTGTCTGTAATAAATTTTTTGGCAATATCAAATTTGTGATCGGATTTTATGGCGTTCTGCAGCAGTAAAACCGCTATGAGGGTTTCAGTGGCCATGTCCACCAATCCCCTGGCATAATATTCTAAATACAGGTGGTCATTCTTGGCTTTGACGCTACTCACCGCCTGTTGTAATAATTTTTCACATTCTCTTATTTTCTCGACCAGGGGATTGAAAGCTTCCGGGAAGCTTTGACTAATCTTTATTTCCAACAATTTGAAAAATAGTCCCGAAGTAATGCCTCCGATAGCGGCGACAACTTGAAGTTGTGAGGTACCCTCGTATATGGTAGTTATGCGGGCGTCTCGATAAAGGCGTTCAACCTCATAGTCCCGCATATATCCGGCCCCGGCAAAAACCTGAATGGCGTCATAGGTTACTTTATTACACATTTCAGAGGCATAATATTTGACCATGGGAGTAAGCAGACCGGCGAACCGATTTAATTCCTTAATTTTGGCGGCGCTTTCTTTGTCTTTTGTTCCGTAACTATTATAGACGTGGTGGACATCGACCGTCAGCGAGGCTTCATACATAAGGCTGCGAGCCGCTTCGATCTGGACACGCATATTGGTCAACATTTCTAAAACAGGGGGAAATTCGATAATGCTTTTGCCAAACTGTTTGCGCTGTCGGGCATATTGCAAGGACTGATTGTAGGCTTCCAGGGCAATACCTATGCTTTGGGCACCAACGACCAGCCGGGCCCCGTTCATCAGCGACATGACATAGCGCGAAAGTCCCCGTTTACGCTTCCCGACAAGGTGTGCCCGGCAGTTTTTAAATTGAAGTTCGCAAGTTGGAGAACCGTGGATGCCGAGTTTGTCCTCAAGGCGTCGAACCAGCAGATTCTCGTCTTTTTCATACAGAAAAAGGCTTAATCCGCGGGCCCCTTGTACATTCTGCTCGGAGCGGGCAAGCACCAGCAGAACATGGCCGCACCCGTTTGAAATAAAATGTTTGACGCCGTTTAAGAACCAGCATTCTTCTTTCTCGTCGTAAGTCGCCCGCAGACCGATGGCCTGCAGGTCCGACCCGGCCTCCGGTTCCGTCAGCACCATGGCACCGGAGTACTCACCGGAGGCCATCTTGGGGAGGTATTTGTCTTTCAGTTCGGGACTTGCATATAGGTGAATCGTCTCGGAGATTTCTTGTAAACCGAATAGCGTCATAAAACTGGCATCTGCCCGCGATACGATCTCGACAGCCATCATGTAAACGGTCATCGGAAAGTTCAGCCCCCCATATTTGCGCGGCAGGGTAAAACCGAACAACTCGGCCTGTTTAAGACGATTTATCATTTCCTGGGTACCCGTAGCATAGCTCACCACATTGTTTTCGAGCTTGCACCCTTGGCGATCAGTATCAGTGGCGGCCGGTGCCAGAATCTCGGCTGACAGCTCACCGATCAGCGACAAAGCCTGATGGCAGTTGTCCAGTGCATCTTCAAAATTATCCGGTGCATACGGGTACGCTTTGTTGTCGGTATAGTCTTTTTCCCTAAGCTCTAAAATTACTTTAAAACGTTCGTCATTAAGATGAAACTTAATATCCTCGTTGTCAGTGAAATAATTCGCCACTTCTAATCCTTTTCCTTATATGCTTTGATCATCCTGGGGATAACCTCATTAAGGTCCCCTGTTATTCCGTAGTGGGCAACGGAAAATATGGGTGCATCGGAATCCGTGTTTATGGCTATTATTCTACTGGACTCCTGCATGCCTGCCCGGTGCTGGATGGCTCCCGATATCCCGCACGCTACATATAGATTTGGACGGACGGTAACGCCCGTCTGTCCTATCTGGCGCTCATGGTCGACAAACCCGGCATCCACGGCCGCTCGTGTGGCCCCCACTTCTCCTCCCAATACTCTTGCAAGTTCACGGACAAGCTCAAAATTGTCTTTTGATCCCACCCCCATGCCGCCGGCGACAATAATTCTGGCAGACTTTAGATTGACCTTTTTTTCGGCCTTAACGCGTTCGACGATTTTGAAAATCAGGTCTTTTTCGGTCAGGGTCGGATTCAGTTCGACAACTGTTCCTTTTCTGGCAGGATCCGCCTCAGGCTGCCTGAAAACACCTTCTCGTACAGTTGCCATTTGTGGTTTTGTTTCAGGCGTCACAATCGTCGCGATCACATTGCCGCCAAACGCCGGACGAATCTGTAAAAGCAGTTCCTTCCAGATCTTCTTGCCGAACTTATACTCTCCAATCTGCAAATCGGTACAATCCGCCGTCAGACCTGTCCGCATGTGGGAAGCAATTCTGGGTGCCAGGTCTCTCCCTGTAGTGGTGGCACCGATCAGCAAAATGCCGGGCCGATATTCCTTGATAAGCTCCACTGCTATGCGGGTGTATGGCAAGGTAAGATAATGGGCCAGCTGTGCATGATCGGCTACGCAAACCATATCGGCACCGTAGGCTATCAAATCAGAAGCCGCCCCTGAAACTCCATGTCCAACAATAAAACAGCCCAGTTCACAGCCCAGCTGGTCGGCCAGTTCTCTGCCTTTCCAAAGCAGTTCCAGGCTCACATCTGCAATGGTTCCCGAATCGTTTTCTATAAATACCCAAACTCCGTTTTCCATAATGTAATAGTCTAGAAATTTCCTTTTTTAGATCCCGTTTTAAGCGGGAGTTATATAGAATCGCGAAGCGATTGTATAATTTAAATAATATGCTCGTCGATTAGTTCATTGATAAGCTCTTTAATGCCCGTTTCGGAAGTATCGAAACACCTGGGCTCATGAGCGGATAATTTTACATTTTCTACATTCTTTATCCAGGTTTCGGATCCTTGAAAACCGCATATTTCAGCAGCACAGCCAACTTCTGCAAGACCCCAGACAGGGATTAAAAGCCCTCGTTCTAACATCTCCCCTTCTTCTTCGCTCTGCACACTGGAGCGCGTCTGGGCTTTTTTCCAGAACATTTTGCGTTTGATCGAAGGCGGCCGTGGATTTGCGGCAGTATTGGTTACGGTGACAAGCAGCGGAATCCTGCCGCGAATGCGTTCGAAGCCACCCTCAATGACCCGCCGGATGACAATATCGTCCTGGTCCAAAAATTCGATGGCTTCAGCAAACGTTACCTGGGGTATATCGAGTTTTTCGGCAACTTGGGGGCCGACCTGGGCCGTATCACCATCAATAGCCTGCCTGCCGCAGAATATAAGGTTAAAGGGACCATTTTTTCTTATGGCGCTTTCCAATACA
>JACNIG010000038.1 GCA_014383215.1 Candidatus Desulfatibia vada
TACTCAATCAGCAGTCCTTTTTTATTTTTCTTCAACACGTTAAGCGATCGGCTCGCACCTTAAGCAGGGCCTTTTTATTTTAGTCCTGAAAAACCTGGTCCTCTGGGCCAGGATTCTTTACTGTGGAGGGGCTTGATGATTCTTACAGTTAATTCCAAAGACAGAACAGAACTGATTGATATTACATCAAGGGTTCAGGATGCGGTAAGGTCTGCCTCCGTCGGCAACGGGCTTTGTATGCTTTATGTTCCGCATACAACTGCAGGGGTTACCATTAATGAAAGTGCAGACCCAAGCGTCAAAGACGACATCTTGATGGTTTTAAACAAAATCGTTCCCTGGGAGGCCGGATATCGCCATCTTGAAGGGAATTCACCGGCCCATGTAAAAGCAACGCTTGTCGGTTCTTCAGAATTGATTGCCATCGAGCATGACCGGCTGGTGCTGGGTACCTGGCAGGGCATCTTTTTTTGTGAATTTGACGGGCCGCGCACCAGAAAGGTGCATATTAAAATTATAAGCAGCCTTTCAGATGCTTGAATCTGTACAGCGAGCGCATTACCCGCAAATTGACTTCTACGAGCTCCCTTCGGTCTGAGCTCAGGGTCGAAGACAGTCGAGTCGCTGCAGGGAATCTTCAATCTGCAACCTTGATCGGTACCAGACGATACGCACCTTCTTTTTTTGTTACTTTGAAACCATAGCCCTTAAGGGTTTCCGTGAAAGGACGGCCGAACAGAAAATCGGTCATTTCAGGATCAAGACTCCCTTTTTGCACGGCAAGCTTCCGCATTTCCGAATCATAGGCGATAATTTCAAGAAGTCCTTGAAGCGCGGCGTTCTTTTCAGTCCCGTCCAAGGCATCGACAAAGCGTTTGAGCTGCTCATAAGAGCAGCGCGTCTGGTGATCTTTAATCAGATCCCACAATCCTTCAATGCCGGACAAAAGATCTTGGCGGGTCAGACGGTTTGTAGCATAAATCTTTTCAATTTCCTTAGTATCCCAGCATTTAAGGGCGCGGCATTCAAGAGGCCTGTGATCATAAATCCGGCATTGGTTCTTTTTGATATTCAAGAAAAAACAGGTCCAGGAGCCTTTTTGTCCTTTGATTTTGATAATATCCGTGGTTGCGGGGACAAGATGCCTTTTAATATTATCGTAAGACAGCTCGCCTGCTCTGATGGTGTAAAGATGCTTTGCTAAAATAACACCCTTTTCAACCAACGCTTTATCTTCAAGGTGGAAAGACGGCCCTCCTTTTTGGCAGCAGGTGCCGCAGCGGATACATTCTGTGGTCGGGATCTTTTGTTTAGAGATTTTCAAATCTTTAGGTACCAATCGTTTTTGCTAGGCGAGCAGATTTTCGAAAAAATCATTCCCTTTGTCGTCGACAACGATAAATGCGGGAAAATCTTTGACCGTGATCATAAAGACAGCTTCCATGCCCAGTTCAGGGTATTCAATGGTTTCAATCTTTGTGATACACTCTTTGCCCAAGCGGGCAGCGGGCCCGCCGATAGAGCCCAGGTAAAAACCGCCGTATTTTTGGCACGTTTGGGTAATCGTGTTGGAGCGGTTCCCTTTGGCCAGCATAACCATGGAGCCTCCTCGGGCTTGAAAAACCGGCACATAGGGGTCCATGCGTCCGGCGGTGGTAGGGCCGATTGATCCGGAAGGATATCCTGGCGGGACTTTGGCCGGACCGGCATAACATATAATGTGGTCTTTGAAATATTGGGGGAGGTCCTGGCCCTGATCGAGGCGCTCTTGCAGTTTGGCATGGGCAATATCCCTGGCGACCACGATGTTGCCGGTCAACAGCAGCCGGGTTGCCACCGGATGTTTGCTCAATATGGTCCGGATGTCATCCATGGGCTGATTCAAA
Organism: Candidatus Desulfatibia vada; assembly: GCA_014383215.1. Taxonomy (GTDB): domain Bacteria; phylum Desulfobacterota; class Desulfobacteria; order Desulfobacterales; family UBA11574; genus Desulfatibia_A; species Desulfatibia_A vada. The sequence continues at coordinate 1,887 of JACNIG010000038.1, forward strand.
TCGATGCGCACGGCCTCTTTTTCCGGCAATTGGGTCTGCGGCAAATATTTAGCAGGATCTTTTTCCAGCTTTTCGAGGAAAATGCCTTCACGTGCAATTTTGGCCTTGATATTGCGGTCGGCGCTGCAGCTGACACCCAGGCCGATGGGACATGATGCACCGTGCCTGGGAAGGCGGATGACCCGCACGTCATGGCAGAAATGTTTTCCGCCGAACTGGGCCCCGATGCCCAGGTTACGAGAAATCTCTAAGAGTTCATCTTCAAGTTCGGTATCTCTGAAAGCCTGCCCCGGTTCGTTGCCTTTGACCGGTAAATGGTCGAGATATCCGGCCGTAGCCAGTTTGACGGTTTTTAAATTCATTTCAACGGAAGTGCCGCCGACCACAAACGCCAGATGATAGGGCGGGCAGGCTGCCGTTCCCAGGGACTTCATCTTGCTTTTCATAAACGCGACAAGTTTTTCAGGCGCCAATGTTGCTTTGGTCTCCTGGTAAAGATAGGTCTTGTTGGCTGATCCGCCGCCTTTGGCCATAAAGAGAAAATGGTAGGCATCCCCTTTAGTTGCATACAGGTCGATCTGGGCCGGAAGATTGCACCCGGTATTTTTTTCTTCAAACATTGTCAGGGGGGCGTTTTGTGAATATCTCAGGTTGCCTTTGGTGTAAGCATTGAAAACACCTTTTGAAAGTGCTTCTGCATCACAAAAGCCGGTCCAGACCTGCTGTCCCTTTTTGCCGATAACCACAGCGGTTCCGGTGTCCTGGCACATGGGAAAGACGCCGTCTGCAGAAATCACCGCATTTTTAAGCATTTCAAGAGCTACATAGCGGTCGTTAGCGGAGCTTTCCGGATCATCCAGTATCTTGGCCAGCAACGCAAGATGCGAGGATCTCATCAGATGGGACACATCTTTAAAGGCCTGTTCGGCCAGCAACGTCAGTCCCTGGGGAGCGATTTTAAGTATCGGAGCATCTTCAAACATGCTTTCGGAAACATGCTCTGTGGTCAACAGCCGATATTCCGTCGTATCTTCACCCAAAGGAAACATATCCTGATACGCAAATTCTACCATTTAGGATCTCCATTATTAAGATGAATTCGTCAAAACTCGAATTCATCACGTTTTAAGTTTTAGGTTTTAAGTGTTAGGCTATGATATTATCTGTCTTTTACCACAGCCCGGCCTCGACCACAAGATGGGGTTATCAGCTTCTAGACATCTTCGGGCTCATCATCCCAATAGTGCTTTTTCTTAATACGCCGTCTTATGAATGCGCATACTGTTATAAAGGCCATTAGGGTAAATAGAATTTCGTATAGATAGTAGCTTAGCAACGCAAACCAGGTTGTTTTTTTTATTAAGGAATGTTGCCATTCTTTTTCAAGTGTTTCAAAAGGGATCAAAGAGGCTTTTTGTATAGCGGCTTCGGCTGTTAGCCCGCTTTCCATATAATATAAAACTTTAAAGACTATTTCCCGGCCGAATCGAGCGGCGAGGTAAGTTACAAAGCTTTTACTCTCCTCATAGGCCAATAACCGGGATTTTTCGTCAGGAGGGAAGCCTTGTTGCAATTCTCGCAGTCGGATAAGTTTGCCAGAGTATGCCGCCCGGTTTAAAAAAGAGCTTTTAGGGTCTCTAATAATCTCGCCGATCCCGTCACTTGCCCATTGACAGAGACCTTCATCCAGCCATCGGGGGAAAATATCTGCTCTGATATATTGATGCAGCAAAAGATGAGCAAGTTCGTGTTTCAGAGTGGTTGCGAGGCTGAAAGGGTGCTTGAGCATTTTGGAATTGTCTATAACAATCAAGTTTTTTTGAGGAACAGCAAACGCTACCACCAGGGAATCGCCGGCCATTTTAAGAAAGTCTTTTCTGGTTTTAATGAGCAGCACGGATGGCTTCGAGTGCAGCTTCCAGGCAAATAGAGATTCAATATCTTCTCTTACTATTGGATAAAGATGCAAGACCTCCTTGGCAGCCGGCTCAAGGGAAGCATCAAAGAACACCTCCACATCTCCGGTCTGAAGGGCTTGAAGCTCTCCGGCTTCAGCGTTGTTAACAAGAAACACGAAGAGAGCGACAAAGAATATCGGCAGTATTGCTTTAAAAATGTTTGTACACCTGTATAGCCTTTTAGATAGCCGTAAGGTTGATTTTGACGATTTTTTTACCAAACCGGTTAACCAGGAGATACTTTTAGAGGCGCCCAGATATGCTTTTTAAAAAAAAGCGAGATGGAACGTTGAAGACTTCGATTTAATGTGACTTCGATCCTAAGGATAAATTTTCAGCTCAAATTTTTATAGCAACCTGGCGGATGATCGTTGCCAATTTGGGAGCGGCAGAGTTGGCTACGGCAATGATCTCTTCCACCACTGCGGGAGTCGGCGCAAGCGGGTCATGGACGTTGGTGATAATTGACAGGCCCAGGACCTGCATGTCGGCGTGGACCGCCGCGATGACCTCCTGGATGGTCGAAAAGCCGACCGCATCGGCGCCGATGGTCTGTAAGAAGCGAATTTCAGCCGGTGTTTCCAGGGACGGCCCTTGGAGTCCGGCATATACCCCTTTGTGCAATCTGATACCGGCATCCTTTCCGGCATTTTCCGCAAGAGTTATAAGTTTTTTGTCGTAGGCCTCCGTCATATCGGGGAATCTGGCGCCCCAGCTCTCTTCATTAGGCCCGACAAGTGGATTTGAGCCGGTCAGGTTAATGTGGTCGGCGATGATCATCAGATCCCCTGTTTGCAATCTGGGGCTAAGTCCGCCGGCGGCATTAGAGAGGATCAGAGTTTTAACACCCAGTTCCTGCATAACCCTGACAGGAAAGGTAACTTCAAGGGGCGAGTAGCCTTCGTAAAGATGAAAGCGACCCTGCATGGCAATGATCGGCTTGTCTCGTATGCTGCCGAAAAGAAGTTTTCCGAAGTGACTTTCCACAGTAGTGGCCGGGAAATGGGGAATATCTTTGTACTCAAACGATAAAGATATGTCCAGCGCTGTTGCACTTTCTCCCAGGCCGGTGCCGGTCAGCAGGCCTATTTGGGGGAGCTTTTCAATATGATCCTTTAAGAATTGCGCTGCCTCAACGGCTTTGTGCTTATAACTTTTCATAGCTGCGATATTAATCCAGGGTTTTTGTGCGGTCAAGCAAACAATTTGACAGATGACTTTTCTAAAAAAAGTGTTATTATATAAAGCAACAACAACCTGATATACCATTTTTGAGTACGCAGAGGGTACTTTTATGGCAACAGAAGAAGGTGTGGTTTTGAGGATCGACTCCCGCACTGCCTGGGTAAAAACACAAAAAACAAAATCCTGTGAAGGGTGTTCGTCTCGGGGAGCATGCAGCGTCATGGGCGGTGGAGAAGATATGGAAGTGCAAGCCATAAATGCCGCCGGCGGGAAGGTCGGCGACCGGGTTGTACTCAGTTTCGATACGTCCTCATTATTAAAAGCTACTTTTCTACTTTATGTCTTTCCGATAATATGCATGCTTGTGGGGGCTTTTGCCGGCATGCAGGTAGCGCCGGCAGTGAATTTCGATCCCTCAATCGTTTCGGCAATCTGCGCCTTTTCATTTTTTGGTTTATCTTTTTTATTTGTCAAATCAAAAGGTAATCGTATGGCTCAAAAAGATGCATACCGCCCAAAAATCATTAGAATCGTAAAGCAGCACTAATCGGGTCTGCAACGTGTATAACATTCCTCGCATTTCAATTTGATACCTGCCAAGATTGATGGCGTCGTAAAAAGCCACAAATTCAACTATAGATGGCTAAGCCGTCTTCGCATAGCTACGCCGGCCAAGGTAAAAAGGTTTATCCGCCTATGGCGCTGTGGGCGACAAGGGTTCATATTCCCCCGCCAAACCTCGGCGGGATATTCGTGATTTATGGGGAAGCTCTGTCCGGCCTATTCCATAATACCTTCGAATAAGATGACAAATCTGCAACCTTGCATCTAAACCATCCAAAAAAACGGTCTATTTTCACCTTGTATGCCATAAACGTACGAGAAATCCACCAATCATCTATCGTAATCATTCTCAATTCCAGTCAGTTGCTTCCAGATGAGTTTCTGCACACTACAGAGGTTGATTTTTGTTGTCGAATAAGATAGATAACAGATGATCATCTATGCAAAAATGAACATATGACAACTGTACCTTAATCAGTGGGTAAAAGATAAGTTTTGGGAGAAAATAAATGAAACTTAAAATCGTTTTAGAAAAAGGAATGGATGGCTATATTGTTGCGTATTGTCCGACTCTAAAAGGCTGCGTTACCCAGGGCCGGACAGAAGAAGAAGCGAAAAACAACCTTAAAGAGGCCATTGAACTCTATCTCGAAGCAGCGCCTAAGGATATTAGGCGTCCGGAAGGAGAATATAAAATCTGCGAAGTAGCTCTATGAACGCCAAGCCCTATGTGCAGAGGATCAAAAAAACATTGTGCACGAACTCGACAGCCTGCTAAGAGACGCCAAAGCTAAAAAAGCCTACGCACCACAATAATGGATATTTGTTTACGGCGTATAGGAGATAAAACTATGCAAACCGAAAGCATAAAAAAACAAGCCCATCAGCTCTTAGATAATTTGCCCGATAATGCAACCTGGGAAGATGTGATGTATCGGATTTACGTCCGGCAGGCTATTGAAGCCGGAGTCAAAGACAGCGATCAAGGCCAAACAGTGGACGTCAAAGAAGTGCGTAAAAAATTTGGTCTGTCGGGTAGTTAATCACCATTAAAATGCAAAGGAAAGTATCATGCAAACGGTAATTGATGACAGTAAACTAAAACAGCTTCTCAAGGAAGTGCTGGTTGAAACGCTTGAAGAGAAGAGAGACGTTTTTCACGACCTTATCACTGAAGCCTTGGAGGACATCGCCTTGGTGCGTGCAATCCAAGAAGGAGAGGGTACAGAGACTGTTGGCAAACAGGAAATTTTCAACATTCTGGAAGGCCAATCGTGAATTTTGAATTTAAAAAGAGCTTTGCTAAAGATCTGAGAAAAAAATCAAAAGAAACAAAGCTTCTCTCGCGTGTTCAGGAGATAATCCAAGAAGTCGATAATGTCGGTAGCCTTCATGAAATCAAAAATCTAAAGAAATTGAAAGTAGAAGGTAACTATTACCGCATCCGATTTGGTGATTACCGAATAGGTTTAGTTATTGAAGATGATATTATTTATTTTGTCAGATTGTTACATAGAAGTGAGATTTACCGGTATTTTCCTTAAAGCGTTAGATTCCGTTACATGACAATCAGGGTGGCTTCTGCGTGCTTTCTGATGAATCTGGAACGGCGGGGCTGTATGCAGACTTCCTTTATAATTACAACCAGAAGCGAATACCAATGTATTTTTGGCAGCCGATCATAGACAGAACGAACTTCCATCCTTAACTTTTTTCTTTTCCTCTTATATCCCCTTTGTGTATTTCCTTTAGACATGAAAACTTCGATAACAAGCTCAGCGATCGCTCTTTTGATGCAGATCCGGCAACTGTTCAGAAACGATCTGGCATTAGAAAATGATTTCCTTCGGCAGGAAAACAGGATTCTCAGAAGCAAACTTGGTAAACGCGTGCCTTTAACAGATAAAGACCGAAAAGTGCTGGTAAAGTATGGCTTGCGGATCAGGGAACGTCTGGCAGAATCGTAATATTTGTTTTGGACAGGATAAGCAGGATGGTTTGGATCTATTGCTTTTTCGGTTCCCAGAAGAAACCGAAAAATAGCCATCCCGCTTTCAGCGGAAAAGAAAGCCAAAGAGACCGATAGTATTGTTGCCGAACGTCATCACTTGGTGGTATGCTGAATCATTATTATATTGATAAGAAGGCTGCCTGAGAACCCTAGAACCTACATTGTGAGCGAATATTGTTCCTTGTGGAATGTTCAACCACCTGCGCCAAATCTGCCATCAAAATCGCAAAACCTGAAAACCTTCATAGATCATCTATCGAAATTTATGATTGCCGGACAAAAAATCATCTCTTTTCTCGGCCAAACCTGCATAAATTGTAGTTTTGATCGCAGATGAATTTTTACATAGTACAGGCATAATACCTCCTTTGAGCGAAAGTAGAGGGTGTGCCATATTCGCGGCATCAAGGGCGAAGCCGTAGCAAGCTACTGCGAGCTCTTGATAACAAAGGAGGTGGCGTATCATCGACTTTCCCGGCTTGTTGGTTCGTTTTATCCCGTCGCAGCTCAAAGAGTGAAGTCGGAAGCTGAAAGCGACCTGTCGGGTCGTAGCCGGAGGCGTAGCCTGAAGCCTAAAGGGTAAACAAAATGGAAATAAAAAGCTAAAAACCATAAATTAACTATGCCCGTAATATTAGAAAAGATTGATATTATAAAAACTATGAATAATATTATTGTGTTAACATCCTTTTCCATTTTGTTTGCGATCAATGGAGGTGATACTCTTTTTGGCAGAGTTATAATCAAACTCAAAGAAATGGCCCTTGCCCTGATCGTCAACCACTGAGGCGGGATTGCCGTAGTTGTTGCAAAATCTCTGTTTAAACTTACCTGGTACCATCAGGTAGCATATGGAAAATACATCTTGATAAAGTCGCTAAAACTTTATAATCTCTTTTAAAAAGCAAGCTCAAAAATAATGATTAAACTGAAGCCGGCATTTCAAATTAGAACAAGTAAGTTGGCTATAAATGAAAAAATTGGTAGGTTATGCCGACAGTACTCAGAACTGGTCCGTATCGAATAT
>JACNIG010000319.1 GCA_014383215.1 Candidatus Desulfatibia vada
TTAAAACAAGTCTTATCTTTCCTGATGATGGCACAGAGCTTGGGATTATGAAGCTCTCTGCAACTATTGTGATTATACAGCGGGCATTCCGGATATTTTTTTGACATAGATCTATTTTCTTTCTTCTATTTTGGATTTTCAGGTATAAACCTCTCCACTTTTGCCTTTTTTTGCAATTTCTCAATGTATAACTTTACTTGTTCCTGAATTTTTTGCTGCTTCATATATTGCGTAAGATTGTCTTTGACCTCCTCATAACTCATCGTCGAAGCTGGCTTTTTGTCGACAACTTTAATCAGATGGTATCCGAACCTGGTTTCGACAATATCACTCACTTCTCCTGATTTTAGGGCAAAAGCCACATCTTCAAAAGGTGGCACCATTTGTCCCCTTCCAAAATATCCTAGATCTCCGCCCTTGGCACCACTGGGTCCTTCAGAATACTCTTTTGCAAGGGCTTCAAAATCTTCACCTTTCCCTAGCTTCTTCTGGACCTCTTTAAGCTTTTTACGTGCTGCAGCTTTCTGTTCTTCAGTCGCTTGAGGGGCAACCATGATCAAAATGTGCATGGCCCGCACCTGTTCGGGCTGCTTGAACAAATCCAGATTATTATTGTAATGAGCTTTGGTTTCATCATCGGAAACTGTAATTTTTTGAACAAATTTAGTATCGATAAATTGTTGAATGGCCAGGCCTTTGGTTATCTGAAATTTAATCTCGGCTTCAGAAAGATTCATCTTTGCTAAGGCAGTATTATATTCTTTTTCATTTGGAAATCGTTTTTTCAATGCATCCATTTGCTTATCGATTTCTTTATCTTCAACTTTGATACTATTATTTTGGCTTTCCTGATAAAGCAGCTCCTGGTTGATAAGACTTTCAATTACACCTTTTTTGACCACCGGCAGCTGGGATTCGCTTAAAGATCTTCCTGTACTGGCAAATTGCCGGTAGGCACGCTCCATCCCTCTGTCAAACTCTGCCCGTGGGATCACTGTTCCGTTAACAACCGCAACTTTTCCGTCTGAAAGCGGTTTTTCTACTGCAAATACCGATGTCGCCATAAATACCAGACTTATCACTGTTAAAAGCACTAAAAACAATCTAAGCGGTCTTTTCTGCATTTAAAATTCTCCCTTTTATGTATTACCAAAATCTTCCGGGTCTAAACTTTTCAACATTTCAGTCCACTGTTTTCCCTTTTCAGATTTATCCTCGGGCTCTCCCCCCCGAGCTGTTAGCTCGGACTTTTTGATTACATTGTCAGACACAAAAATGGGAGCTCCGACCCTGAGCGAAAGAGCCAGTGCATCGCTGGGTCTTGCATCGATGGCCATGTCGTTGTTCTTATGCGAGATACGGATTAAGGCAAAATAGGTGTTGTTTTTCAGATCACATATTTCTATGCGCTCTATCTTGGCTTTTACAAGATCCAAAAAATTTTTCAATAGATCATGAGTCATGGGCCTGGAGAATTGAATGCCCTCCATCTCACTGGCAATGGCATGTGCTTCCAGGAACCCTATTCGTATGGGTAAGGCTCTTTCCCCGTCAACCTCCTTTAGAATGACGATGGGGTTTTTTGTTAATGGATCCATAGTTAATGCTGCAAGCACCATGGGCCTTAACATTTTTTTGCTTCCTCGCTTTCCTGTTGATTATGTATCTGAACCCAACTACCCGTATTTAAAGGGCTAATGCCTTATCCTTGTTTTTCAGTATGCAGATTGCAAACATTTTTGAATGTACTTTAATAGGAGCGCCGCCCTCCACTGCGACTGCCCCTGCCCCGAAGGTCTTCAGTGCGGAAATGTGTTTTTGCTCATTTCTATTCAAGCCAAGCTGGTTTTATGGACAACGGGTTGCCTTGGCTGAAGTTACCGGCCTTATGAGGTAAAATATGGGAAGGCACATTTCAAAAACAAGCATTATATATCTGAATAACGATATACATATATATTAATAGCAGTACTATCAAGCTTTATTTCAAAAATGTACAGATATTGTGCTTATTTTGGCTTGACATACTATATATAGTATGGAAAAATTAAAATCTTAATTTACGCCGGTCATGCTTTCGAAACTGGAGAATACAATGGATTTAAAAGGAAAAATATTGGTTACGGATGAAGGGCATTTCGATTTGGCCAGCTATGAGTGGGATGATCAACTATTTTCGGATATCCTTACCCAAGAAAACCCCATTGAAGCAGACCAAGCCCTGGATATCAGCCGATTTCTGAGAGATAAAATTACCAACATGGAAAGCCGGACCATCACCATGTCCGTTGTAGATAAAATTCTCAAAAACAAGTTGAGGGAATATGGTTTCACTAAAACTTCCCCGATTCGACTGGATAAATCAATCTTTATAAAGAATGGATTGGTTCTTTCCGGTAATGCCGGAAACGTGTTGGAAAGAAGATATCTTAAGAAGGACAGCAAAGGTAAAGTAGTTGAGACTCCAAAGGATATGTTCAAAAGGGTGGCCCGGCACGTTGCCAAGGCAGAGAAAAAGTACCAAGATGACGCTGACGTGAAAAAGATGGAAAATGTTTTTTACAACATTATGACGGAGCTTAAATTTTTACCAAATTCACCCACGCTGATGAATGCAGGACGCAAACTGGGCCAACTGGCGGCCTGCTTTGTCCTTCCGGTTGAAGATAGCCTTGATGGAATTTTCGATACTTTAAAGAATGCCGCCATTATCCATAAATCGGGTGGTGGTACCGGATTTTCTTTTTCCAAATTGCGGCCAAAGGACAGCCGGGTTGGAACAACCGGCGGTGTTGCTTCAGGCCCGGTTTCGTTTATGAAAATTTTTAACACGGCCACTGAGCAGGTCAAACAGGGAGGCACCCGCCGCGGCGCCAATATGTCCATCCTCAGGATCGACCACCCGGATATTATGGATTTCATCTATTGTAAAAAGAATCATAATGATTTGAATAATTTCAATATTTCGGTGGGTGTTACCGATGGGTTCATGCAAGCGGTGAAAAACAATAGCAACTATGATTTGATAAATCCCCGCGATAACACAAAGGCAGGAGAACTGAATGCTGCTGAAGTCTATCAAGCTATGGTGAAACAGGCATGGGAAAACGGTGATCCGGGCATTATTTTTTTAGACTGCATAAACAGGGACAATCCGACCCCTGCCTTAGGTGCAATCGAAAGTACAAATCCATGCGGTGAACAACCCTTGCTTCCCATGGAAGCTTGTAACCTGGGATCCATCAATCTGTCCAAATTTGTGATTTGTAATGACCAAGAACCTGTTGTCGACTTCGAAGGCTTAAGGAAAGTTGTCTGGAGCAGTGTCCGCTTTTTGGATAATGCTATCGACATGTCCAAATATCCTCTTCCCGAAATCGAAAAAACAGTGAAAGGTAATCGTAAAATAGGTCTTGGGGTTATGGGGTTTGCAGATTTACTTTATCAGTTGAAAATTCCCTATAACTCGGAAAGAGCTCTTAAGATAGCCGAAAACATAATGGGTTTCATCCAAAAAGAGTCCCACGAAGCCTCAAAAAACCTGGCTAAAAAGAGAGGGGTTTTTGAAAATTATAACCAAAGCATTTATAAAGATAAGCCCGGGTGTGCTTATAGAAATGCAACCACCACTACTATTGCGCCTACCGGCACCTTGAGCATCATTGCGGACTGTTCCAGCGGTATCGAGCCGCTGTTTGCACTTAGTTTTGTTAGAAACGTGATGGATAACGACAAGCTGATGGAGGTAAATCCGCACTTTGAAAGAGTAGCCGAAGAGAGAGGCTTTTATAGTTCCCGGTTGATGGATAAAATTGCCTGTGAAGGGAGCATTCGAAATTTTGATGAGATACCCGAGGATATTCGCAAAATTTTTGTAACGGCCCATGATATATCCCCCGAATGGCACATTCGGATGCAGGCCGCCTTTCAGAAGCACACCGACAATGCGGTTTCCAAAACGGTCAATCTACCTCAGGATACCACGACGGCTGATGCATTGAAGATATATAATATGGCTTATGAGTTGGGTTGCAAAGGGGTTACTATATACCGGGATGGCAGCAAGAAAAACCAGGTGCTCTCATTTACTAAAAAGGATGAATCTGTCAATACTTCGATTGCTGCAGTTAAAGAAAGACCCGCAACGCTTGAAGGTTTTACCACCAGAATGAAAACAGGGATGGGCCAGCTTTACGTCACTGTGTCCGAGTATGAAGGGCGGCCCTTTGAGGTTTTTGCCACCATCGGCAAATCAGGACGATCCACTACAGCCAAAACCGAAGCCATAGGCAGGCTCGTATCGCTGGCCTTAAGAACCGGAGTGGAAGTCGAAAAAGTGATTGAACAATTGAAAGGTATTGGTGGTGAACACCCTGTATTTCAAGAGGGTGGTCTGGTTTTGTCAATACCGGATGCGATAGGCAGAGTCCTGGAAAAAAGATATCTGAAAGACGGGCTCTGTAAAACGCGTAGATATAGCAACAGCCTCCTTGGAGAAATCTGTCCCGAATGCAGTCAGACTGTCAGTTTTGAAGAAGGTTGTATGATATGCCACTTTTGCGGCTTCACCAAGTGTGGATAGCCAAGCCTTAATATCTCTCCTGTTTACATACCAACAAATACTTTAGCACAAAAGTAAAAACAGCCGGAGAAAAATCTTTGCCAAAACGGGCTCCTTCTTATGTAATGTTAATGCTTATCAGCTGCGGAGCCGCTTTCGGCTGCTATTTTGCAACAAACATGCGACTTCCGGTTGTCCCGCTTTACGCCAGATCCCTGGGGATCAATACCGCTCAGATCGGATTTATCAATTCTGCTTTCTTTCTAATGGCGGGGTTTTTATCTTTACCTTTTGGTTTTGTTTCTGATCGCTGGGGACGCAAACTGATGGCTTGTTTGGGATTGCTGGTTCTAACGGGCGCATCTTTTCTGCTCTATTTCAGCAACACTTTTGTTCAATTGACGTGGGCCTATATTTTTATCGGTATCGGTGTAGCTGCGTTCAGCCCGACCATGATGTCGTTTGTTGCCGATATCTCTCCTGTTACGCATCTGGGACGTTCATACGGATGGTACACAACAGCTATATACTGCGGCATGAGCTTGGGACCTGCCGCCGGAGGGTTTTTGGCTCAAACCGCGGGGTTTCTTCAGGTTTTCCTTATTTCAGGAGCTTTGGTTTTTTTAAATTTCTGGATCGTTCTGTTCTTTCTACCCCGTACTCGATCGGTTTTGGAACCTCACTCCGAAAAGCCGAAAACCACAACTCCGGTCCGTAAGTTATTTCAAAATCGTCCTCTCATGGGTTGCTGGCTGGTTACACTGGGAGGGTGCTTTGGGCTTGGAATGTTTATTACGTTTATTCCGCTTCACGCTCAAAACCAGGGCCTGAATGTCAGTCAAATCGGACTTGTATTTTTTGTCCAAGGGCTGACCAACGCAATTTCCCGAATTCCCCTGGGGTATCTGAGTGATAAGGTGACCGACCGTAAGATCCTCGTGGTTATAGGTATGATTGGTTTTGCCGTTGCTATGGCAGGATTTGGGGTGGCCCGAACTGCAGGGTATTTCATGATGTTTGCAATAGCACTGGGAGTCAGTATGGGTTTGGCTTTTACATCCGTCGGGGCCCTCATCGCAGAAACCGTCGATTCTGAATCAAGGGGGCTGGCCATGGGAGGGTATAATACCTGTATATATTTCGGCATGATGTTGAATTCCGCCCTCATGGGAACCCTTATCCAAATGATCGGGTTTAAATATGCATTTTACCTAACTGCCGTCGTGAATCTTTTTTTCATAGCCATTTTTTATCTTTTAATGCAGAATTTTTCTCCTGTCAGAAATGAACCAATCCGCTAACTTGTGTCCGTAGTCCATTGTCCGTGGTCAGTTGTATTCGCATTTTAAATTCTTAGATCGAGCATAGGTTTCAACGATGGTACTTTCACATATGCTTTAATTTGCAACATTTTCTATGCTATACTACGGACAACTGACAACTATCAACGGACATTACCCCAAAGTGAATCAATCGGAACATATTTATGGAAACAACTATAGATGCAACGGCTGAAAACACCAAAAACTTGATGAATTCAATTTTTTATGAGATCATTAAAAATTGAATTTAAAAAATCCGGTGGCAAAACCTTTTAAAGCGGAGGACCTGGGGCCGGCAATTTTGACAAGAATAACAGGAGGTATTGTATGAAAAATCGTACCCAGACATTTTTTGTCTTTGTTTTCATCATTTTATTAATAACAGGATGTGCAGGGACGAAAGTGGTTCGCATGGAGGAGGATACAACCACGGATTTGAGCGGAAAATGGAACGATACGGACTCGCGTCTTGTTGCCGAGGGGTTAATAAATGACTGTCTGTCGCGGCCATGGTATAACAAATTTTCTGATCAAAGCAGAATTCCGACTGTCATAGTAGGCGAGGTGCGCAACAGGAGTCACGAACATATTAACATCGAAACCTTTGTTAAAGATATTGAACGATCCTTGATAAATTCCGGTAAAGTGGAATTTGTTGCCGGCAAGCACGAGCGGATTCAGTTGCGCCAGGAGAAAGCAGATCAGATGTTGGGCAATGTTACTGAAGAAAGCATGAAAACGGCCGGCAAAGAGATTGGGGCTGATCTCATGATGATCGGAAGCATCAACACCATCGCTGACCAGGAAGGCAACAAGCGGGTGATGTTTTATCAGATTGATATGGAACTGATTGAGATTGAATCAAATAGAAAGTTGTGGATCGGCGACAAAAAAATCAAAAAGTATATTACCAAGAGCCGGCTAAAACTGTAACGATTTTATTTAGTCCTGAAAAACCTGATCCTTTGGGCAGGTCAGAGATATCCGGCTCTGCCGAAAACCTTAAAAGTGCCTAAAGTTTGAAGTGAACTAAAATGAGCTAAAGTTAAGGAATTCTGCCAATTATATAAAATCAACGGAGCAAAGCGACTCCATAACTTTAGGCACTTTAGCTCACTTTAGGCACTTCAAACTTGTCCAAATTGCAGGAAAGTAGCCCCTTGAAGGGGCAAACCAAAGCCTGGTTCTCTGGGCCAGGATTATTTACTCTCAGCATATTAGGCAGCGGCTATGCAGAACAAATCTTCATCTAACTGCAGGCAATCAGGAAATAGGTTGGCGGGCCTAAATGCATTTGCATTAGCTGCCTCTGTAATATTCTTGCTTTTATCATGCAGCCTTAGCCTGCAACGGATTGATCTTTTGTCTCAAGCAACCTCCCAAGGCTTATTTCTCAAAGCTGCTGCTGATATCAAAAAAAATGAAACTCTTTATGGCAGCAATGACCGTCTACTCTATTTTATGGACCAGGGCCTTTTGTTCCATTATGCCGGAGATTACCAATCAAGTTTGGAGAACCTGGAGAAAGCTGAAGACGTGGCTGCTGAACTCTATGCGCGTTCAGTTACAAACGAGGCAGCATCTTTACTGATCAATGATCTTGTGCGTCCCTACCGCGGTCGGCGACACGAAAGAGTCCTTTTACACCAATTCATAGCATTTAATTATATGGCCAATAATCAATATGATGAAGCCTTGGTGGAAACCCGCAAAGTCCAACTGGTCTTCGATGCATTCAGTTCAGATTCCGAACTTGCGCATAAATACCAGGATGACGGCATGAGTCACTATATTTCCTCCATTGTTTATGAAACGCAACAAGAAACGGATAATTCACTAATATCTATTTTCAAATCTGTGTCCGCCTATCAGAAAAGCCCCTTGAAAGTGCCTGATGCCGTTAATAATCTTGCCTATTATCGTTTCAAGCGTAACGGGCGGGAAGAAGACCTTCGCCTTTTAAATCTTGCTCCGACGACCTCTCAGGATGAAGTAGAGGGTTTAAACAGCAAAGACGGTGAAATAATCTTTATCGGCTACGCCGGCAAATCGCCTGTTATTAAGGAAGCAATTTTCAGCGGCACATATGTTGTCGGAGGATTTATCAGTGGTACCTACCACAAAGCCGGAGGTGAGCCGGTACGGATCATTCTGCCGGCCCCACCGCTGCCAACTTCGGAGCTTGAAAAACTTGAGAATAAGGAAAAAACAAAAGCCGGAACTACTTTTCACTTAAAACTCGCTTTGCCCGAAGCTGTCAGGAGGCCGTCAGAGACAAAGAGTTTTAGAATTTTGCTCGATTCCGGGCAACAAGAACACAACTCAATGGTTCTCACTGATACTGATCTCCTCATAGAACAGGATATTGACAGCAATAGAACCTTGGACCTTACCAGAGCGGCAATACGAGTAGTCCTGAGAATGCTGACAACGCAATATACCAAAGCTCAGCTGGAAGAAGAGACGCCGCTTGAGAACATCCTCATCAGCACGGGCATTGATTTACTTACCGATCAACTGGAAAGAGCTGACACCCGGCTGTGCTTTATCTTGCCTAAAACAATTCAACTCGCCCGTATTCCGGTTAAACCGGCAAAGCACCGCATAGAGGTTTTTGCTCTGAACAGCTCGGGAAATGTTATTGGGAAAAAAGTTTGGGAAAACGTTATTGTGCGACAAGGAGAAAAAAAATTTCTCTTCTACCCTTCGTTGATGT
>JACNIG010000320.1 GCA_014383215.1 Candidatus Desulfatibia vada
TGTCACACATGCTGGATTTTAAACTATATGGCCTAAACGCCGGCGGCCATCATCTGACCAGCCTGTTTTTTCATATAGCCAATACGTTATTGTTGTTTATTGTGTTCAATAAAATGACCGGAGATTTATGGCAGAGCGGCTTTGTTGCCGCCCTGTTTGCGCTGCACCCCCTGCATGTGGAATCGGTCGCCTGGGTGGCGGAGCGCAAAGATGTATTGAGCACTTTTTTCTGGATGCTGACCATGTGGAGCTATGTTTGGTATGTTGAGAATCAAAAGGTTAAAAGGTATTTTGTTGTAATCCTGTTTTTTACCCTGGGATTAATGTCCAAAGCGATGCTGGTCACTTTGCCGTTTGTATTTCTTCTGCTGGACTATTGGCCGCTTAAACGTTTTCAACGGGGTACGGAAAGGCTGAGAGAAGGTGACAAGGAGAGTGCTCCGATAGGTGCCGATATCTTTAGATTAATTTGGGAAAAGGTTCCGCTTTTTATTCTTGTCATAATAGCGAGCATTTTAACTTTTATGGCCCAGTCCAGCATGGGAGCTGTCATGCCTTTGGAAGTGTATTCACTGAAAGTTCGTGTGGCCAATGCTTTTGTTTCCTATGCGGGTTACGCCGTCAAAGCGATCTGGCCGGTTAACCTTGCCGTATTTTATCCTCATCCGGGGGTTTTGCTGCCCTGGTGGCAGACTGCCGGGTCGGTGGTGTTGGCGACGGCGGCATGTTTGGGGGCCATTCGAGTGTCAAAGCTATATCCATATGTATTGGTCGGTCTGTTCTGGTACTTTGGAACCCTTGTGCCTGTCATCGGTTTGGTGCAAATAGGCTCACAGGCTATGGCTGACCGGTATACATACGTACCTCTTATCGGTCTATTTATAATTGTTGCCTGGGGTATCCCCGAGCTTTTGCCGTGCAGGCACCGCATTAAAATATGGTTGGCCGCTTCAGCAACCGTTCTGCTTACAGTTTTAATGGTAATAACCTGGAAACAGGTAAAATATTGGGAAAACGGCACTACGCTTTTCACCCATACCGTTAACGTGACGCGCAATAACAGCTTGGCTCATTATGTTCTGGGATTATCTTTGGAAGAGCAGGGGAAAATCGATGAGGCGATGGTTCATTATTCCCGGTCAGCGCATCTAAATTCTTATGATAAAGCCTTTTTCAAAATGGGCTATGCGCTGTATCAAAAAGGAAAACTTGATGAGGCGACGATACATTATAAGAAAGCGCTCCAGATGAACCCCAATTATGCTGAAGCTCAGAATAACATGGGAATCGTCCTGGCACGTCAGGGCGACATGGACGGGGCCATCAAACATTACCAGGCCGCTTTGAGGATAAATCCGAATCATGCCGGTGCAAACTATAATTTGGGCCGGATTTCTGTTAATCATGGAAAAACCGCCGAAGCGATCAGGTATTACCGTAAAGCATTGCTCATCGAACCGGATATGACCCAGGCTCTGTATCAGCAGGCGTGGATTGCCGCTACCCATGAAAATAAGAGATTTCGAGACGGCATTAAGGCCGTGGAACTGGCTGAAAAACTATGCCGGCTGACCGAATATAAAGAAACCCTGGCACTTGACGCGCTGGCGGCCGCTTATGCCGAATCCGGAAAATTTCCTGATGCTGTTTCCACTGCTCAAAGAGGACTTCAATTGGCCGTACTGCACGGCCGTCAAGAATTGGCGTTGGATTTAAAAGAGCGCCTGCAATTGTATCGAGACAAAAAACCTTATCGGCAAACGCGTTGATGAAAAGATGACAGCAACCACCGGCACCGGCCAAAACATCCAACGGAGAGCCCCTTCCCACGAACGGCACTTCTTCTTGGTGTGCCTGTTGCTTGTCATAGCTACATTTGCGGTCTATGGACAGATCACAAATTTCGACTTTGTTGGTTATGATGATGAAGTTTACATAACTGACAATCAACATGTTCAGGCCGGCTTGACATTCAAAGGGATTCAATGGGCTTTTAGTACTTATCATGCCGGCAATTGGCATCCATTAACCTGGCTTTCACACATGCTGGATTGCGAGATTTATGGGTTGAATCCCCGTGGGCACCACCTGACCAACCTGCTGCTTCACCTGGCAAACACGCTGTTGCTGTTTTTCATTTTCATGCGAATGACCGGAGCGCTGTGGAGGAGCGCTTTTGTCGCGGCTTTGTTCGCTTTGCACCCGCTGCATGTGGAATCAGTGGCATGGATGGCGGAACGCAAGGACGTTTTGAGTACTTTCGGTGGTATGTTGTCTCTTCTAGCCTATCAGTATTATGTCAAACAGCCCCTTTTTACTAATTATCTTTTGGTGATCTTCTTTTTAAGCCTGGGGCTGATGGCCAAACCCATGCTGGTAACTTTGCCGTTTGTATTTCTGCTGCTCGATTTCTGGCCCCTCAGACGTTGTCTGTATGATACAGACAGGTTGTGGAAGGACGGCAAAGAAATCAGCCGGGTCGGTCATAATATCACAAGATTGGTTTTAGAAAAGGTTCCGTTATTAATTCCTGTTTTTATCTCAAGCGTGTTGACCTATATGGCAGAACACAATGAAGGAACCATCGGAACTTTGAAATCTTTTTCCATTATAGCCCGCGTTGAAAATGCTTTTGTCTCTTATGTAAGTTATATTTTCAAAACGGTTTGGCCGCTTAACCTGTCATCATTTTACCCTCATCCTGCTGTTGCGCTGCCGTGGTGGCATACTCTGGGCGCAGCCATGGTGGTTGTTGGTCTTTCCTTTTGGGCAGCACGAGTGTCAAAAGAATATCCTTATGTTTTTGTCGGATGGTTCTGGTATCTTGGAACGCTTGTGCCGGTGATCGGACTTATACAGATCGGCAGACAGGCGATGGCTGACAGATACACTTACATACCGCTGATAGGGATTTTTTTAATTATTGCCTGGGGCGGGGCCGATCTTTTTAAAAGACTCAATTTCCGCAAAACGGCTTTGGCCGTATCTTCAGCAGTGGTTTTGTCAGCTCTAACAACGCTTACCTTTTTCCAGATCGGCCATTGGGAAAACGCGGTCACATTGTTTCAACACGCCGTTAGGGTAGATAATAACAACGGCCTGGCGCACAATAACTTGGGTGTGGCGTATGTTCAGCGTGGCAAGTTTGATAAGGCCGTTTTTCATTATAAGGAAGCTTTGAGGGTTTACCCATATGATTTAGTAACGATATTAAACTTGGGCAGGGCTCTATCGAACCAAGGTGAACGCGACGAAGCTGCTCATTATTATCAAAAAGGCTTGAGAATCAAACCCGACAGTGCAGATGCCCACAACGCTCTTGCAGTTTTACTGACCGATAAAGGAAATCTTGATGAAGCTCTTTTACACTGTAATGAAGCACTCAGGATTAATCCCCAAAGTCCGGATGCACATTACAACCTTGGAAATCTTTTAATAAAGCAGGGCAGGATGAAGGAAGCCGGGCTCCATTTTGCCGAAGCGATTAAAATTAATCCCAACTATGCCAAAGGGTATAACAGCATAGGATTTATTATGGCACGCCAGGGTAAATTACAAAAAGCCCTTGTGTTTTTTTCAAAGGCCGTGCAAATCGATCCCAATTATACGCAAGCGCGCAAAAATCTTGAAAAAATAAAACAGACGCTGTCATCCAATGAACCATAAAATCCTTAACATTATAACAGGCTTTTTGTTATGGAGCACCATTTTGGTGTTCATATCCATCATAATTATTCTAAACCTTACCCCGCCCATATTACGTGATGCCCTCATCCATCACCTGGCCGTCCCCAAGCTGTGGCTCCGGCATGGGGGATTTCATGAAATCCCTTGGGCGGAGTATTCCTACTACCCGATGTATATAAATCTTTTGTATCTTATCTGCCTTTATTTCAAAAACGATATTGCTCCCAAATTCATCCATTTTGGCTTTGGCCTGGCCACGGGCGGAATGATCTACTTTTATCTTAAACAGAAGTTTGATTACAGGTGGGGGCTGTTGGGGATGGTAATTTTTATTACCACACCAATCGTGGTCTGGCTCTCCACATCGGCTTATATAGACTTGGGGATGACCTTCTTTACAACCGGGAGCATGCTGGCGTTTGTCAGATGGCGTGATTCAGCATACAAAAAAATCAAATGGCTTTTTGTATCATCGCTTTGTATGGGGATAGCAATTGGCTCAAAATACAATGCGTTAATTGCCTTTATGGCAATCAGCTTGATTCTAATATTTATGTATGTGCGGGAGACAGGTAAACAGGCGACCGCACTAAAATATGGTATGCTGTTTTTTGCTGTTGCGACACTTGCAGCTTCTCCCTGGTACATTAAAAATTATCTGCTGACAGACAATCCGTTCTATCCTCTTTTTAACAGTTTTTTTCAATCTTTACATCACCAGCCGATGTCGGAAGTATTGCATCGCCAGGCGATTCAAAAAGTGAGCCAAGTCAGCTTTTTCCGCATGCGTGAAATCATGTTTGGCGAGACTTTGTGGGAGACTTTAACGATCCCCATACGCATGTTTTTTCAGGGCGAAGACAACAGCTACCAATACTTCCAAGGGGTGTTAAATCCGATTCTGATAGTGTTTTGGCCATTTGTACTGCTCGACAAGGAAAATGGCAAAGACAAAGCTATTTTTTCGTTCTTTGTCGTGTTTTTTATGTTGGTTGCCTTTTTTTTGACTCGCAAACAGGTCCGATATCTAATGCCTGTCATGCCTTTTCTGGCAATACTCGCTGTTATGGGAATCAAGAACCTTGCAGACAGGTTTAAAGAGGGTTGGCTTCTTTCACTTTTCAAATTTAAGAAAAGTGCCGGGTTAATACCGGTGCTTTTTCTTTTTGCTGCTGTCATAATACTGCTGAGCTTCAATGGTTTATATCTGAAAAATCGTGTCGATACTATAAAACCGTTCCCTTTCGTTTTACAGCAGGAAACCAGAGAAGCCTTTCTGAGACGCCATCTTAAGCATTTGCCGGCAGTGGAATATCTCAACGCCCATCTTCCGGACGATGCCACAGTTTTTACCATGTTTTTGGGGAGACGCGGCTACTATCTGGACAGATCATACAAAAACGAACATTCTTTTGGAATGAGTACCATCAGGCGTATGGTAGACAGTTCGGTCGACGCGGAAAAATTTGCGGAATATGTCAGGTCTATAAACGTTACACACATTTTGATGCGAACGGACCTTGTTGACAATTTTTTAAAAAACAATTTTTCACAACAAGAGATTATGCGCTTTATGAATCTTGCCAATAAATACTGGAAAAGGATCTATGAAAAAGACGGATACGCGGTGTGGGATACTCAAGCTCGATAATTTGATTTAAATGAGAAGATCTATGGCGAAAAGCTTACCTTTTTCCGGTCAATTGCAGGCCCGGTTGTTAATTATCCTGATAGCGGCGGTAGTGGTTGCTTGTTATCTGCCGACATTAAATAACGGCTTTGTTTGGGATGATGATTTTAATTTTACTAAGAATATTAATTACCGCGGCCTCTCTTTTTCTCATCTGCGTTGGATGTTTACAACGTTTCATGACGGCAATTACCACCCGCTGGCCTGGTTGACTTTAGGCCTTGATTTCTTTTTTTGGGGCATGAATCCGACCGGATACCATTTAACCAACATTGTTCTGCACGGCATCAACTCAATTTTATTCTATTTTTTAATAGCAGTATTTTTGCAAAGAAATGCCGTCGCCTCTAATGCCGGTGTGGCCGGTGTGCAGATAAGCGCCGTCTTAGGCGCGGTTTTTTTCGCAGTTCTTCCACTACGTGTTGAAACCGTAGCCTGGATATCCACCCGTGGTGATCTTCTTTGCGGAGCTTTTTATATTTTAACGATTATTGCTTACGTGCGGATGCATGACAATCAAGCTGCTAATGTCAGGCGCAAGTGGTTATTGCTTGTGCTGCTGTTTTTTGTGTTTTCTTTGTTGTCAAGGGCCTGGGGGATAACCATGCCGCTGGTACTTCTTATTCTGGATGCCTATCCGCTGGGTCGTTTCGATGCTATAAACCTCTCAAAACCATCAACAAAAAAAATATTAGCAGAGAAGATACCTTTTATCATGTTGGCTTTGGGTGCGGCGATAATTGCTGTTCAGGCCAAAAAAGGGTCTATGATTCTGGTGACTGAGCATGGAATGCTGGAACGGTTTATGCAGGCAACATACGGATTATGTTTTTACCTTTTCAAAACAATACTGCCGATTAGGCTCTCCCCCTTTTACTTGTTGAGCAAGAGCTTCAATCCCATGGAAGCAAAGTATATCGTATCGGTATTGTCAGTATTCGGCATTACCTTAGGGTTGACTTTGATGAGGCGCAGGTGGCCCTGGGCATTGACGGCCTGGATTTGTTATGCGGTGATTGTTTCTCCGCTTTTGGGTTTTGTTCAGAGCGGTCCTCAGATCGTCGCGGACCGGTACACTTACATTGCCTGTATGCCGTTCGCGGTACTGGCCGGTGTCGGGGTGTTCCGGTTGTGGGAGGCCTGGCAGAGAGCAAGCTTGTCCCGGCCGGTTTTCATTTCAGTTATTACCATGATATCGGCAGTTTTGATTGTGCTGTCTTTTGTAAGTTTCGGGCAAACACGGATTTGGCATGATAATTACACATTCTGGAATTATGTTATCAAGCTTGATCCAGACAATTACATTGCCTACAATAATCGAGGGGTTATATTAAAGGAACAGAAACAAGATTTGATCAAGGCGATGGATGACTATAATGCTGCTGTTAAGTTGCACCCTGAATATGTGGGCGCCTACTATAATCGCGGGATTTTACGGGAGCAACAAGGAGATTTCGCTGAAGCGATTGCGGATTTTTCCATAGTTATTAGGCTGGATCCGAGGCAGGCTGAAGCTTATAACAATAGAGGGGGGCTACGTAATAGTCAGGGTGACTCGGCCGGTGCCATGGAGGATTTCAACACCGCTATCCGCTTGGCACCTCATTCTCCTGAAGCATATGCCAACCGGGGGATGGTTCGCTTAGCCCAAAATGATCTGCAAGGGGCTATTCAAGATTTTGCCAAAACCCTTGAGGTGGCTTCAACAAACTGGGCTTCCAGAGCGCACGTTGAAAATGTGCTTGCGAATGTTCGTACAAAAGTTGAGAAACAGGACTAATTGATTTGATAGAAAATATGCTGAAAGCATTACATTCTTCCAAAAAATTACAAACCAGGTTGTTAATTATTCTGATAGCAGCAGTCGTAGCTGCTTGCTACCTGCCAACTTTGAACAACGGGTTCGTTTGGGATGACAACGCTAACTTTATTGAGAATATAAATTATCGGGGTCTTTCTTTGTCGCATCTTTACTGGATGTTTACGACATATCATGATGCAAA
This sequence comes from Candidatus Desulfatibia vada, assembly GCA_014383215.1. Lineage (GTDB taxonomy): Bacteria > Desulfobacterota > Desulfobacteria > Desulfobacterales > UBA11574 > Desulfatibia_A > Desulfatibia_A vada. The sequence goes on from JACNIG010000320.1 coordinate 7,381, forward strand.
CTACCACCCGCTGGCCTGGCTGACATTAGGCCTTGATTTCGTTTTATGGGGTATGAATCCGGCCGGATACCATTTAACCAACATTGTGCTGCACGTTATAAATTCAATTTTGTTCTATTTTTTAGTTGCAGTATTTATACAACAGACTACCATCGCTTCTAACGCCGGCTTGGCAGGTGTGCAGATAGGCGCTGTCTTCGGCGCGCTTTTTTTTGCCGTTCACCCACTGCGGGTTGAAACGGTGGCCTGGATATCTACACGCGGTGACCTTCTTTGCGGAATTTTTTATATTCTAACGATTATTGCTTACGTAAAGATGAATGACAACAAAGCGGCTAATGTGAGACAAAAGTGGTTTTTACTTGCGCTGCTTTTATTTATGTTTTCTTTGTTGTCTAGGGCCTGGGGAATCACCATGCCTGTTGTGCTTCTGGTTTTGGACATCTACCCGCTGCGCCGTTTTGATTTTATGAATGGGTCGATATTGTCCTATAAAAAAGTATTATCGGAAAAGATACCATTTATTCTGCTTGCTTTTGGGGCGGGGGCATTGGCATTTTGGGCAAAAAACAGAGGGTCCATGCAAATGGTGACGGGACACGGGGTTATGGATCGGTTTATGCAGGCAACATACGGATTATGCTTTTACCTCTTCAAAACGTTAGTGCCGATTAAGCTCTCCCCCTTTTACTTGTTGAGCAAAACCTTCAATCCCATGGAGACAAAGTATATTTTGTCGGCATTGTCGGTCTTAGGCATCACCTTGGGGTTGACGGTAATGAGGCGTAGGTGGCCTTGGGCATTGACAGCCTGGGTTTGTTATGCGGTGATAGTTTCTCCGCTTCTCGGTTTTGTGCAAAGCGGTTTCCAGATCGCAGCAGACCGGTACACTTACATTGCCTGTATGCCGTTCGGAGTACTGGCCGGTGTCGGGGTGTTCCGGTTGTGGACAGCCCGGCAGGGGAAAAGGTTGTTTGCGGCTATAGCCTTAGCATGTATGGGTTTGCTGGTTTTGTCGGTTATGAGTTTCCGGCAGACACGAATCTGGTATGATAATGCGACATTCCTGGACCATGTTCTCAAACTTGATCCCGGCAATTACATTGCATACTACGACCGTGGGCTATTGCATGATAAAGAAGGCGATTCGGCTGCTGCTTTAGCGGATTACACCAATGTAATACGTTTAGAT
>JACNIG010000325.1 GCA_014383215.1 Candidatus Desulfatibia vada
AAACGAAATCTGAAAATCTAAAAAAGGGCCGATTTATATAATCTGCTTACTGAGATGGTTCGTAATAGTTCGCCATGATCGGCTTTGGTCTGAGGTTCAGGAAGGATTTTAACACCGACAAAATATGTAATATAGGCCCAAACATACCATGCGATAAGGGCTGTGATTGCACCAATAATGACTCCTTTTGTACCTATCGGTCCTATGCTGCCTATTCCGGCTGCTACACTGGAGAGCACAACAACTCCCATAGCCTGACTCATCGCACCTTTATCAGCCTCAACTTCTTCATATAAATTAACATCAAGCTTGGCAGCTCGAACAATTCGATCTAAATATATTTGCATTTTTACCTCCAACATTTATTTAATTACAGTTCCTCTTTTACGCAATACCAGCAAATTCATCTGCACTGTTGTGATTCAGGCAAATCCTATAGGATGATAGATTATATTACTGCTAAAGCCACTGCTCTGGATGTAGATTTTTATTCTCTGAGCGAACCAAGGGAGCGCGGTTTTTACATCCGCGCAGATGCAGTTGTTAGAATGTCTTAATCCTTTAGCAGAGGCATTTTGCTGCTATCTTCTTCCTTATTTTCTGATTTTCTGCGGATTCCGAAAATCAACTTTGGCGGGATACCCATTTCAATCTCAATATCACTTATCCTATAATTTGATCCTTTTTCGTTTAGAACCTTATTGACATCCTCTTGCTTGGACACGGCCGCCATAATCATTTCTGCCAGAGTTTCATCACCTATTAAATCGAGAGGTTTGTCTTTTAGTTTCCCGGCCATTTTCTTTGCCTTGCTAAGCAGTTCGCTATCTTTCGCTTTGTTAAAGATACTCATTTTATTGAACTCCTAATAAGATAGTGTTACGATTTTATGCCTATTTTTCATTTGAATTCATGCCGCGCTGACACGCCATAAAAGATGACAGATTGCCTTCATCAGCTACGGCATACTGTTTAATTCTGTTTGCGATTTCCTTTTCAAATCTTGAATATTTCGCGATTCAAAGTTTCATGCATGACTCATCAACCCGGCACGGTGCACTCCTTGCCATAGTCCTCTGATTTCATTACACCAATTTTGCGGGGAATTCAAATAAAAGTATCCAGTGTCCCCAACACAGTAGCAGCATCCCAACCATCCTGCACCAGCATCCCCACCCCTACACCCCCCCCGCATTAAAGCTTTTCAGCCATTTTGCCGATATATACAATGCTCTTTTTAGAGCACCTTCATAGTCGCCTTGAGGCATATCGCCTTGAGGGGACCTCCAAAATTGCCTCTGGGGTCTGGTCAGCTCCAGGGGCTTTTTTTTGGATTAAGGGGTCAGGTCTGCTCTTGATTCATGTCAGATTTTATTATTTTCGTTTGTAACCAGTTTGCAAATGTTCCTTTTATTGACAAGCTGGACAGTAGGTATAGGGTGAGATCCTGAAAACCATAAAAAGGCGTAACCTAATATTGCCAGGATAATATTGGGTTAGACTTGAATATAGCCACTCTTTTTTAAGCAAAGGCACAAATATACAAACAACTATAGAATAAAAATCGGAACCTGCTATGGATGAATTAGAAAAATGGGGAGGGAGTTACGGGTTGCGGGTTGCGTGATACGGGTTGCGGGTTTTTAAGAGCATTTGAGTTGTTCTTGGTTGCGGTCATGATGTTGGTTGCACATCTTCAATTTTTTGAAAGGCATGATCCAGGCAAGCGAGTTCACCTAAAAGGCTCGCTCGACTAACCAACATCTAACACTCAGATCGGTACTAGTTATCTTGCATATCTCATTTGACAATTAATATCCTATTTAATAGACTTAAAAATAATCGATTTTCCCTCTGGAGCCTGGTCTCTATCTCAAATCAGTTCCTTTTGTAAAACATCTTTTGTGCTGCTGACTTCATTTTCGATTTACAGCTCGCTGTTCAATTTTTTGTTTGCATATAACTTTTGATAACGGATCAATTTACACCACTCATATAAACCAAGGATATAAACTTAAGATTTCTGCCTTTCATGCTGAAAAATTATAGCCCCAAAATTTGATTGATTCGGAATCGGAATCATTTGATATATGACTTTCTTTCAAGATATCGCGAGAATTAAAGGGGCATCATTCTTGAGATACCTCTATACCGCACCATACAGAACATACCTGCCAATGACCAAACATCCACATCTATAAAATTATGCAAACCTAACTAAAGGTGTATCCTTTTTATCACTTCCACCGTCTATAGTGTTAAAAAGGAGGTGATCTATATGTACGGTCCAGAATTTTTCAGCTCTTCCTTATGGTGGATATGCCCGATTTTGATGATAGCCATGTGTTTTTTCATGATGAGAGGGCGAAGAGGCTCCATGATGTGCGGCTTTGGTTCCCGTGACAAAGACAGACATCATATCAGCACTTCAGATTCTGCAACGGACATACTCGATAAGCGGTATGCTTCTGGTGAGATTGACAAGGAAGAATATGAGGAGAAAAAAAGAACCTTAACCAAGTCGACAGAATTATAACAATAACAAAGGATAAATTTAAGCATCAAAATTAAAGGAGATTAATAATGGGCAGATCAGAACAAAATTTTAATCTTGAAGTACAAGGAATGAAAGCAGTATGTCCTCTGGGTGAAGTTGTCGGAAACAAGATGATTGCCGAGGGAAAAATTCCCGTCATTTCATGCGAGGGAGGGTGTTTTCGGGGAGAAATTGCTAGAGTTGCGTCCCATATGGTGGCAAAGGAAGAGCCATACAGTCGCGGATGCCACGGAGAAATGTTTACAGCACCACGTTCGGCAATGGCAGAGTGGGCCAAGAAGGCTAACAAAGTCGTTGTTATTGATGGTTGTTTCATGCATTGTCACGGCCGGATTATGAAAAACGTTGTCGGCCACGAAAACATGATCCAATTCGATGCCCTCCCTATGTACAATAAAGACAATAACTACTCAGACACAATGCTTGTCGACGAGATCCCGGAAGCTGAAAGGAAAGATTTAGCCCGGCAGGTGGCTGACAAGATTCTGGCCAATTTAAAAGATGGTATGGTATCAGACATGTAACCTTTTGTTCTTTTCCTGCGTCTTAAGTGTAAAAGTCCCTAGCGCAATGGACGATTTGGGCAAGGTCCATGCATTTTTGATTAATCCTAAGATTGTATAGAGGAGGTGTCATATGAATAACTTAGATCCGAAGAGAGCAGTAATATTTAATACTACAAATGGTAGCTGTCCCATAGGAGAAATTACCGGCAAAAAGAATATCAGCGAATCGAAGATTCCGGTTATATCCTGTGAAGGGGCCTGTATTCGAGGAGAAATTGCCCGGCTCGCAGCCAATATTGTTTCCAAAGAACAAGCCTATGGTCGAGGTTGTCATGGTGAATTGATTACGGTTCCGGATTCAGCTATTGCCCAATGGATGACGAGTGCTGAAAAGGTTGTATTAATCGATGGGTGTTTCCTTAGATGCCATGGTCGTATCATTGAAAACATTCTTGATAATAAGAAACTGATTCAATTCGATGCCTTGTCACATTATAAAAAATACAACGATATTTTCGATTATGATGATGTGCCGGAAGAGGAGAGAAAAGAAGTTGCTCAATCCGTAGCCGATTGGGTCATGGACAGTCTGAATAACCCCTCAGCTAAAAGTGCGTCCTCATGTGCTACACCAGATGATAAGCGCAGTGGATGTTGCGGATAAGGCAACCCTGAACCTGTGAACGCTTATGTTTTTTTAAGGAGGCCCCTATGAAAAAATCGCCGGTATTCGAAGAAACATACAATAAATACTTGTCGCACATCAGCGATATCGATCTATTGCCCTGTGCTGCAAGACTCGGCGCCGAACTAGAAGGAGATGCACTCATCATCCCTTATTATGAAAAACCGTTTCGGATTTCAATAGACGGCGTTTTTGATGAAACCGGGAAGCGAGCCAATTTTGCGATCAGCGTAGTGCTTTTCCAGTACGTCTTTTCCTGCCCTGTCGAGATTCCCATTGCCGGTGATTGGGTGACTTACCGGGAGTTTAAGGATGCAGGTCCGCTTGCCGGATATTTTATTTCAAATAACAACAAAATTATTGAAACCACATTTGCGGGAAATATGGAGGCGCTTCAATACGCCTGCAAAAGGCTGAAAGGACGGTTGCTTGATGATGATCCGTCCTGGGATCTTTCGGTGGCATTCGATATGTTGCCCCGCATACCGATCCGTCTTCGATTTAACGACAAAGACGATGAGTTCCCGGCTCAGTCTTCCATCCTGTTCCGGCAATCCACCGAATCCTATATCGATATGGAAAGTCTGGCCATAGGCGGGACCTATCTTACCGGCATGCTGACTAAGGCATAGATGGCAGACGCGGGGTGTTTCAATAATTTTCCATAGCTAATCGATCCGCCTGTTTCAGTTAACCTAATTGGAGGTCAAAATGGGTACAGATAGTGCACAGTTATTTGTTCAAAAAATGCAAGAAGACAAAGGTTTTAGAGTCACAGTCCAAAAGATTAACGATAGAGCTGAACTCTGGGCATACATAGAAAATAAAGGCTATGCTTTTGATGAATGTGATTTGGTTAAAGCTATGGCAGCATGTATGGCAGAGCTTGAAGCTGCTGGTTAAGAATTTCGGTCTTTTCCAGCCGAATTCACAATGGAAGTTTTAGAGGAACTAAATCTCTCAACTCCTGATGCGTCAATTCCTTGGAGTGCTGGTGCCATTGGGACAAGAGATTTGGAGGTCTGAAAAATGCCGTTCTATCTCAAAGAATTGGATATAGTTCCGCAGGTTGCCGGACTCCAGTCCGTGCTGATTGTGCCTTGCCGATTCTGCCCTGCAGCGAGTCTGGCTGTGAGGGAGAAAAAGCCTTATATTGAGCTGTTTCGGAAGTTCTTGAGAACGGAGGCTTATGAGTTGTTCATTCGAGCCCTGAAGCGTCGTCTTGAAGACGAAGGACTTAAAACAGCTGTATTCGACAGCAAACTGCCGCACCACTTTGTGGCCTGTATGTGGACGTCCGGGCGTCGAAGAAAACTTGCGAAACATGCGGCGAAGTTCGAAGGCGTGGTGGTTCTGGGATGTGAAGCAACAGTTGAAATTGTTCGCGACGCTATAAGATCCAATGATTGCCGAGTGATCGAAGGCATGGAAAACGAAGGCATAATGAACGTCGTTCCGACAATAAGTTTCCCTTTCAATATATCGCTTGTGGTGGAAGGCATAACTTCCGTAAAAGAGAAAAGTCAAATTTAGGAGCTATAAGAATATGGAAAATCAGGCCTTAATTTTTATACCAGACATTAGTGGATTTACAAAATTTGTAACGAAATGTGAAATTAACCATACCAACCATATTATCTCCAACCTAATCAATATAATATTGGATTCAAACCCGTTAGACCTTAAGGTGTCAGAGATAGAAGGTGATGCCGTTTTGTTTTATTTTAAGGGTATGCCGCCTAAAAAGGAAGAGATTATTCAACAATCAAAAAGGATGTTTATTGATTTTCACACTAATTTGAAGGCGATGGAGAGGAATTTTTTCTGCAAAAGCGGGTCTTGCACGACCGCTTCTAATTTAACATTAAAGTTTATAGTTCATTATGGTGTATGTAAAGAAGTCCCCATCCATAACTCCCCTAAATTGATGGGCAGTGATGTAATTCTAGCTCATAAACTACTAAAAAATAATATCCCTGAAAGGGAATATATATTACTTTCTGAGAAATATTTAAAGAGTCAGCAATCTAAACTAATAATAGAGGAAGACTGGGTTGATATAAAATCAAATATCGAAAACTTCGAAAATTTTGGTGAAATCAGAACAAAATATATCCCCCTTTCCCCCTTGAAAAGATTGATACCTTAATATTAATTGCCGATTCCATGATTGAAATTAAGGGGTCAGGTCTGCTCTTGAATCATGTCAGATTTTATTATTTTCGTTTGTAACCAGTTTGCAGATGTTCCTTTTATTGACAAGCCGGACAGTAGGTATAGGGTGAGATCCTGAAAACCATAAAAAGGCGTAACCTAATATTGCCAGGATAATATTAGGTTATATTTGATTATTGTCACTTCCTTGGCACAAACGCATAAATTTGCAAACAATTGGAGAATAAAAATCGGAAACTGCTATGAATGAATTAGAAAAATGGGCTAAAGATAAGCCGCAATCCCTTGTGATGTTCGCATTCATTTGGGCAACGATAGTATCTAACCGTCCCGGTGCCATCCTGTAGCTGATAATGCAAAATAAATGGGAATAAACTTAACCTTTTGGGTGGGCAGTTCCTCATAAGGCCGGGTTGAAAAAACGATTCCGCCCGGTGAATTTTGATAAGTCTGTAAAAAAAGATGCAAACTTTTAAGCCGCCCTGAAGAGCCGCTTTTGACTTCCACAGGGTGTATCCGCCCGTCAATCACAGCAACGTAATCGACTTCCGCCGAACTGCTTTTGGCCCTTCTCGACCAGTAGTACAAATTCTCCTGCTGAGACAATACTATTTCTTGACCGACAAACTGCTCAGCTAAGGCGCCGCGATATACACCGAGCAAATCAGATTTTTGATATTCAACGTTTACGGGCATCCCGGTAAGATGCCCCATTAATCCGATATCAACCATTTGCGCTTTAAATATTTTAGCTGAGGCCGAGGCTCCCAGAGGAAGGCCGGAAGGATCGGTGGAAGGGATTTTCCTGATCACGCCGGACAGACAGAGCAAATCAAATGCTTTTTTAAGAGTAGGATTTGCATACCCATCTGCAAGCCTGGCATATTTGATCTGTTGCCCGACACTCCTGGCTACGGTCGTCAATACGCTATTGAGGCAATGTTTGTCTGCCCGGGGACTGTATTTGGCAAAATCGGCTCGATAGGTATCACAAATTCCGGCCTGCACCTCAAAGGACTCCTGGAGAGACCTGGACTCTGCATAGGCCTTTACACTTTCCGGCATTCCCCCGACGAAAAAATACCGGCGAAGTTCTTCGCAAAGAAACTCGTGAACGGCCTGGGGCACAACTATAGGAGCACCAAGGACGATTTCGGCAGCTTCATCCTTGCCCGTTGCCAAAAGATATTCCGCAAAACTGAAAGGATGCAACTGGAGAAACTGCACCCGGCCGACCGGAACGGAGATATCCTTAAAGGCAAATTCAAGCAGTGAGCCGGCTGCTACCACATGAAGCTCAGGCAGTTCTTCGTAAAAGTATCGAAGTGACATTATTGCCCGCGGACACGCCTGAATTTCGTCGATGAATAGCAGCGTTTTCCTCGGCTGGATCTTCTGATTCAGCAGAATTTCCAGATCAGCGCGAATCCTACTGACATCCAAGTCACCTTCAAAAATACGGTGCCAGTTTGGATTGCGCTCCAGGTCCAAAAGCGCCAGGTTTTCAAAATATTTCTTTCCAAACCGTTTCAGCGAATACGTTTTGCCAACCTGTCTTGCACCTCGCAAAATCAGCGGCTTTCGACGCTTACTATTCATCCATTTAACCAGTTTCTGATCTATGAATCTTTTCATTGGTTAACACCCGATTATTAGTTTTAGTTTCCTGTTCTTTTAAATTTACAAGGTTATAATATAGATTTTATTTTAAAAAAGAAAGGTTTTTTTGTAAATCTTTGGTTGCGGGCTTTTTGACAAAAGCCTGGCCTGACCCTTATTTGAGATACTGCTCAAATTCAGCAGCTTTCGATTCGTGTGAAAATGCGAAATAGGTGACCAGTTTCCATGGTTTGAACATAGCCCGGTTTTCTCACAAGACTGAGCGACTCAGGAACAAGGCATTTCAGGCCGAAGGCGTAGTATTTTACTTCGAGGGCTGAATAACGCAGTTCCTGTGTTGCTCAGGCTTGCCTTTGGTGAAGAATTTATTTTTTAGTGATACGATATTCATCAAAACAGAGTGTATTTGATCAAGGGCACTCGAGTTTAATATAATTTCCTGATTTTAGGCAGTTTCTTTTTTGTTTTCAAAACCAAAAAAATTCTTCATGAGAAATGCGGGTTAGATGTGGGGGGAACGGCCTTCCTTATTGGAAATAAGGCATCAATCCAGCTTAAAGGCGCTTTTTGGCAAAGGCGCGTCCGGAACTGCGTTTCGAACGAACTATTCTTTACTGGCTTGCCAAGGCGTAGTTCGAAACATTCTAGAACTGGTGAAGGTTGCCCGGCTTCGCTTTTCAGCTACGCCGTGGCAGTCTTCGTTCTGCACTGCGTTTCGAACGAATGGTTTTCCACTGGCTTGCCAAGGCGTAGTTCGAAACGTTCTAGAATTGGTGAAGGTTGCCCGGCTTCGCTTTTCAGCTACGCCGTGGCAGTCTTCGTTCTGCACTGCGTTTCGAACGAATGGTTTTCCACTGGCTTGCCAAGGCGTAGTTCGAAACGTTCTAGAATTGGTGAAGGTTGCCCGGCTTCGCTTTTCAGCTACGCCGTGGCAGTCTTCGTTCTGCACTGCGTTTCGAACGAAGACTGGTGGAGGCGGCGGGAGTCGAACCCGCGTCCGGAAATATTCCACTGA
>JACNIG010000287.1 GCA_014383215.1 Candidatus Desulfatibia vada
TGGGTCTGCTGGCGGAGTTCCTGAACCGTATCACGCCGTTTGGTAAAATCTTTGATCTTGTCACCGGTGATGTCCAGTGTCAGCCGGTTTGCATCGAAAGCTTTTTCCAGGTAAGTGACGGGTGTCGTCGGTTGGAGGAGAAGATTGCTGAGGGCCGAATTTTGGATATTGTAGGCATTAATTTCTATATAAACGGCTTTCTGTATGATGTCGAGACGACCAATTCGTTTATTTAACTCCTCCAAGGCGCCGGTTTCCACCTGAACAGCGTTATTGATGGCTTGCAACAGCTCGGTGCTGCTGTATTCCGGGCCTTTCCCCAACGTCTCTTTGTCTGCCTCCGTTCCAGCCGTAACGGCTGGGGCAAACAACAACAAAAATAAAAGATACGCCCACAGAATTCCGTATTTAAATCTTTGACGCTGAACCATTACCGCAACTCCTTGTTTACCCGCAAATCCGGTGAATAAATTATCTTGTTTTTAAAGTCATTAAAACCCTTATGGCGTCAGAACTCGATTATAGCGGTTTCCATAAATATGTTCCGATTAATTCATTTCCTGCAAGTTTGTTAGAGTTCAGCGGAAATCTCGCATCAGCGGGGCTGCCTGCAGGGAGCTTCAAAATCGCTATAGCTGTTATACTACAGCCGCAAACGGTTGATGAAAAATCCGGGTTAGAGCCATTTTTTGCGCTTGAAGAAAAAGATCATGCCAAGCACGGTGCCGCCGATAAGGCTCCAGACAGCCGGATATCCCCATTTCCAATCGAGCTCCGGCATGTATTTGAAATTCATGCCGTAAATGCCGGCCACAAAGGTGATCGGAATAAAGATGGTGGCCATAATGGTCAGAACCTTCATGACCTCGTTCATCCGGTTGCTGACGGTAGAAAGATATAGATCCAGCATACCCGAAAGAACGTCTCGATACGATTCAATCGTATCGACAATCTGAATGGTGTGGTCATAAACGTCTCTGAAGAACACGCCGGTGTCTTCTTGCATCAGAGTCAGTTCTCCCTTTGCAACCGTGTTGATCACTTCGCGGATCGGCCACACTTGCTTGCGCAGGTAGATCAACTCGCGCTTCAAATCATGAATGCTCTGCATGGTGTCCGCTGTGGGTTCCGCCAGCAGGTCTTCTTCCAGAGATTCTATGGTTGCACCGACGGTTTCCAAGATTACGAAGTAGTGGTCCACAACGGCGTCGATCAGCGCATAGGCCAGATAGTCGACGCCGCTTTTGCGAATGCGGCCCCTGCCCTTGCGGATGCGTTCCCGGACGGGCTCAAACACGTCTCCCGGGGCTTCCTGAAAGGATATCAGAAAATTGTTTCCGACCACCAGGCTGACCTGTTCGGATCGAATTTCATCGGTCTCTTTGTCCACATGGAGCATCTTGAGGACGAGGTAGATGTAGTCAGCGAACTCTTCCACCTTGGGTCGCTGCCCGGTGTTGACGATATCCTCCAGGGTTAAGGGGTGGATATTGAAATGGCGACCGATCTTTTCAATCAGCTCGATATCGTGCATACCGTCGATATTGAGCCAGGTCGTGGTCGGGAAATCTTTGAAAGGAAACGCATCCTCAATGATTTCAAGTTCCTGCTCGCGGAGCTGATCGGCAACATAATCCACAACGGTGATGCGGGCCCGGTCGGTTTTTTTTTCGCCGATGTGCACCAGCGTGCCCGGGGCCGTTCCTGATTTTTTGGATACTTTCTTGGTGAATTTGAGCATTTGAATACACCTCCAGTTAGCGTTCATACCACAAAACTATTTTTTTCCGCTTCCGAGGCAATTAATTGTCACCCGTGTCTGTCTTTACACCTAAGGCCGCTGCGTCTTTGGCGGCATCCCGGACCTTGGCACCGGCCTTGGCCGCTTTCCGGAAAGCTTTTTCCGCTTCGACTTCGGCCCTGTGTGCTTCGTCTTCCAGGCGGGACAATTTTTCCTGATTTTCTTTTGACGATTCGGCCGCTTGGAACTCCATCACTTTAGCTTTGGCCGCTTCAGCGATCTTAAGGGCGGCTTCGGCATCTTGTTGAGCCTCTGCGGCCTTTTTATCGGCCTCAGCCAGGGCATCTTGGGCTGCCGCCATCTCTGCGGCGGTTCCCTCTTCGGGTTCGGCATCCAGTTCGATGTCTTCGGACGCCAGCACCATTGCGGCCGTGGGTAGCCGCAGCAGCAGTTCCTCCACGGGGTTGCTGACAGGGCCGGCGATGCGATCACCCTTGAGACGAAACGGGAAATATACCAGCGAGGCGTCCGCCGAAATGTCCGCTACTTTATCAAGATCTGAATTTGAAACAATTATTGATTCAGCTTCGATACGCGCCTCATCCAGAATCTCCATCAGATGTTGGGTGTTTTCCTGAGAATCGTTTTCATAATTTATCGCCAGAACCCGAATCGCGGCCTCATCCCAGGGTTCGCTGCGCGTCATCAAATAGGCGAGCAAGAGCATCAGCCGGCTGGTGGCATCCCCCTGCCACCAGACGTCAATGCGGCGGCTTTCCGGGGTCTTCTCCATCAGGGTCTGCCACCTTTTTTCATCGGTGTGAAGGACAACGATGTTGCAGCCAATCCGGTAGACCATCCGCAGGTGGCGTCCGAATAAAATTTCTTTGAACCTGAAAGCAAACGGTGAATCCTGATTAAGCCAGTTCAAAAGGATGGTGTTGGCTCTTAATGGGCCGATGCCATAGGCTTGAAGCAGTGCATTCAAACCCATATCAAAATCCGGAGCGACCATTACCAGGGGGAAAGCAGGCAGACCGGTTGTTTGAATATCCCGGCGAAGCTCGTTTTCGACCTCCATGCGCTCCCTGAAAGCTTTAGCGCCGGTTCCTTCAAGGATGTGGACCACTGTGGTCATCCCGCTGCGCCCTTCGAGCCAGGAGGAAAAACGAACCAGCCGGGTGCGTCGCTGGGGTTCGCTGGTAAAAGCCAGAATCTGGGGACGCCAGTCGCGCGGATGCTCGGGTTCGGCTGCCGCCGCCAATATGTTCTCCCGTATGCGCTGAAGGCTGTGGGCCCGGCGGCTGTCGGCCCAGCGCGCCGGGCCGGCCGTGCGCTTCAGGTACTGATGGATGGCAAACAGGATGGACACGGCAACGATGCCGGTCTTGAGGTCGATGGCCAACATGGCAAACAGGCAGGCCAAAAATCCCAGCAGGCTGAGACGCTGGTCGAACCATTTGAATCTGGGCCGGAACGAAGGGCTGGCCGCCCTTGCTTCGAAATAAGTGGCATAATTCAAAAGGCCATAGGATATGAGAAAGAACATGGACACCACTGCGGCGACAACATTCAGGCTGCCCATTGAAATGGTTAACAAAGCAATGCCGGCTGCCAGCAGTACCCCGCGGCGCGGGTTGCCGGAGGGGCCCGCGCCCTTGGCAAACGGAAGCAGGAAAAGGAAAATGCGATCTGCGGCCAAAGATTGCAGAATGCGCGGCGCACCCAGAAACGATGCCATGGCCGATGAAAGCGTTGCCGCAATCACGCCGGCATCGATCAGCGGTTCGAATAGGGCAATCCGCTGCATGGCACCGGTGTTCGCCAAAGTCTCGTTGGACAAGACGCCCGCATACACCAGCGCCACTCCAAAATAAACCAGAATCGACACTCCCACCGCCATAAACGTTCCCAGAGGAAGGCTTTTGCCCGGGTCTTTTAACTCGCCGGACATGCTGACCCCTTGCGTAAAACCGGTTACGGCCGGAAAAAAAATGGCGAACAACAACCAGAAATCAGGGCTGCCGGCCGGTGCCGCCCAGTTCTGGACAAATCTTGCACTTTCCCATCGTGGAATGCCCCCGGCAAAAAAGGATAACAGGGCGGCTGCCAGCAGCGCCATGACTACGTACTGGAAGCGGGTAGCCCAGTCAGCCCCCAGCCAGGCAAAGATGAACAGAAAACAAACCGCAGCAACAGCAACCATTTGCGGCGTTAAAAGAATCTCTTCGCTCGGCAGCATGTCAACCATAACCTCTCCAAACCCGATGCAGTAAAATGCAATGGATACGGACTGCGCCAGGAATAGGACGAGGCCGATGGCACCTCCGAACTCGAGTCCCAGTGTGCGTGATATCAGGTAATAATCGCCGCCGCCTTTGACCTTGAGGTTGGTGGCGATGGCCGACAAAGAGACGCTGGTCAATACCGAAATCACATTGGCCAGGCCGATGATAAGCAGCGCCCGACCGAATCCCGCATTACCCACAACGTAATCCAGCCTGAGAAAAAGGATGATGCCCAGAATAGTCAGCACGCTCGGGGTGAACACACCGGCAAAGGTTCCCAGCGTACCGGTTGGCTGCTTTGCTACAGGCTTTTGAGAACTGCGCGACACATCATTATCCTTAAATTTGCATTACAACTCGTTCAACCACGGCACCAGCTTTATTCGCGGGCGAAATGTTCCCAAGGTTTTATGAAAAATTTCCCGGTAGTTTTCGTAATAGGTCTGGTTGACATACATCAAGCGAACGTAGTGGGGGCTCAGTTTTTGCAGCTCAATGTAAAAGGAAGCCTGCTGCCACAAAGCATACGCGTAACTGACGGATGAATCTTCGCCCATCAAGCTGTCTTTAACCAAGTTATACTTCCGGTTGAGTTCGGCCTTAACGTCCGGAAGCACTCGGGGCTCCAGCCCCGCAATGACGGCTTCCAGTATCATTTTGTCGTTAAAAAACAGGTAAAGGGTTCTGAGTCCTTCCTTTTCGCGGGGTTTTACCCTCAGAAAGGTGTTGCGTCCGGCCTGTGGAGAATTTTTTTTGACCGGGGCATCCCCCTTTTTTTCGAACTCCTCATAACCCCATGCCCTTTGTTCCAGCAGGTTTAAGACATCATTGTAAAGCGCCTGATCCAACGCCAGGCCGAAAGGTTTCGGTGGACCGGCGGCAATGACAGGGCTAAGAGAAATCAACAGAACCGACAATCCTAAAAGTAATGAAAAGAACTTTTTCATGCTGTCAATCCTTTATCAATGGATAGGTTGATTGTTTGAAAAAACCGTCCCGCTCTGTGAGCGGGACGATGACTAACGCTACGATTAAAGCACTGACGTGCTTTTGAGGGGATATTGAACAACACGGTCCTTTAATCCAATCCCATCACGAGGCATTCCACCCGCCGGTTTTGCTGACGACCTTCAGGCGTGTCGTTGCCGGCAACCGGATCGAGTTCTCCGTACCATTGGGTGACAATCCGGCCAATACCAATTTTAAAGTTGGCGATCAGATACGCTTGAACGCTTTCAGCTCTTCGTCGCGACAGCCCCAGGTTATACTCGGCAGGGCCAAAACTGTCCGCAAAACCGGTCAAGACGGTATAGGTTTTGGGGTTGTCCTGGAGAAATTTTCCCAGTTCATTCAGTTCCTGATATTTGTCCGGACGAACCTCGGCACGGTCGAAATCAAAAAGAATGTGATTTATCTCAAAATCGGCCACACGCTCCAGTGTTGAAACATACGGTATGGCCTCCGTATCGATGACAAAAAGCGCCCCGGCCAAATAAACGGGATTGGCAAATACCAGCTCAAAAGGAACCACGCGTGAACACTCGTTGACAGAAGCTACTGCTTTCAAGATCTTTTTCTGGAGGTCGCCTTCGGCCAAACTGACAATGAAAAAGCATACATCATACTTTTCAGCCAGTTCTTTGGCTTTAACCCACGGCTTCTTGGATCCCGACATATCGCTGTAAGTGCCGTCCGTGAATAAAAACACCACGGTTTCTCCTGAAAGTCCCGCCAGGACCTTATCCAATTTATGAAGCCCCTGCTGAAGCAACGTCGGCCCCTTTGGTCCCGGCGGCAACTGCTCTATGGCCTTGGCAAATTTCTCCCGGTCGTACGGCTGCATGGCATAAACCGCTTTGAACGGTGTGAACAGATACAGGCCGCCCATGTACCCCAGATCCGGAAGCATCTCGTTTTTTTCTTTTAGCAGCTCTATAGCGGCTTCATATCTTGTCAAATTGGTGTTTTTATACGATTTTTTCATCGAGCTGGAGCTGTCAAAGATAACGATAAAATTGTCGGCCGTTTGAATAATCTTCTCGGTTACGGCAACGACGGACACTTCTTCCTTTTCAATCTTAACTTCGGCCGCAAAAGTGTTTACAGCAAAAATACTTAAAAAAAGCATGACAACAACCAGCGAAATCTCCAATAAATTTTTCATAATCTCTCCCTTCTTATCATATTGAAAAATGTTTAAATCCCCAAAAAAGTTGTGTTGTTATTAATCTATGCTCCCTTCTGAAGGTCAACAGGACTTGCCCGGATATTTCACGCGCCTGATGCATTCATTTGCAAGGCATTCTGGAGCGCAGCTGTAGCTTTCTAACACCAGGACCTGATAACGTGGCAAATGTATGCATCAGGCAGCACCCCAAGGGTGAAAATTTTTCATGAAATATTCGGGTTAAACTTCCATGCCGAAAAAATTGGTCATCAGGGTATTCAGCCATCTTTTAAGGACCGCATAAGAATAATATCGGGTGGCCACCTGGTAGTTGTGGTTGACCATTTGTTCTTTGAGCTCGGGAGAAGAGAGCACTTCTTTTACTCTCTGCACGGTTTTTTGGGTCAGAAAACCGTCCATGGCAATCAGGTCAAAACCCTTGGGCTCGATGTCGCGCACAAATGTGGCATAGCGATTGATGAGCATCGGTTTTTTGCAATAAACGGCTTCCAGAAAGGCATTGCCGAAGCCTTCATACAGGCTGGGATAGGTTACAAAGTCGGCACAAGGATACACATCAAAAAGCGTATATTCCGATTTGATTCCACCCAGCTC
Source organism: Candidatus Desulfatibia vada (assembly GCA_014383215.1). GTDB lineage: Bacteria > Desulfobacterota > Desulfobacteria > Desulfobacterales > UBA11574 > Desulfatibia_A > Desulfatibia_A vada. The sequence goes on from JACNIG010000287.1 coordinate 6,812, forward strand.
GTTCCATGGATCCCGCATGCACATGCCCAAGAAACGAAGATCCACACCGCTTTCTTGGGCCTCTGCTCTGAGCCATTCGGCATATTCATAGCCCTCGTCGCCGGCTTCGTGGGAAATAACCAGCTTGCAGCGCGGGTCTTGCAAATCTTTGACCAACTCAATAGCATGCTCGATTCCCTTGCGCTGGACGATGCGGGTGGGCTGTAGAATCATAATATCATCGGTGTTTAAGCCGATGGTTCGTCGCAGGTTTAGGGTTTTTTCTTTATCTATCCGGAGTGGGTTGTCAAAATCGAGAATATTGGGAATGATGATAGACGCAATGCCGGTGCGCAGCGCAAGCTCTTCCTGGGCTGCGGAGCTTATGACCACATGTTCCATGTTGGGCAGATTCGGCGGAAAGGACATGCGCAGATAGTCTCCCACGGCACTAACGGCAAACCTCGTCCGCTCCCAGTAAAAATCATGATGGTGGGCAATGGTGGGTATCTGGGTTTCGGCAATAATTTCGGTGATGGCAATCCCCAGGGGAACATGCATCGGAATGGTCAGTGCATTTTGGGGTACCAGCAGATCGATGGAAAACTTTTCGATGAATTCTTTGATGCGGTTTTTAAGTAGTATTTTCAGACTATGAATCTTGTCGGTGACCTCAGATGATCGTGCTTTTTTTCCTATGATGCGGTTATTGATCCATTGGTTCTGTTCGTTCTGAAAAAAGGCTTCGGGTACCAGCATGCTCCTGTTCTGAGCCTTGTCCAACTGGCCGGCAAACCAGAAGCATTGGTGCCCCATCTGCCTGAACACCTGAGCCCATTTGCTGGCTTCCAGGGTGACGCCGTCGGTTCCGGCAAACCGCGTGGAGATAAATCCGATATTTTTACTCATGCCAAATTCTCCTTGCTGCCAAATTAATCTCAATCAGCCATAGAATTCAGCATAGTAACAAAATGTTAAATATTCAACTACCGATAGATAGTTTATCATAATAAAAAATGCCGGAGGTCATCCGGCATTTTTCATTTCAAGGCACCAACCGGTTTTCGTGGGATGCAGGTTTTGCAATCCTTCCGGCTATTCTGCTTGTTTATCTTCCAGTACCACATACGAGGTGACTTTAATGATTTTTACCTCGTCTTCCTCCGCAACAGTGCCCGTTACCTCCACCTTTTTGCCGGTTTGCTCCAGCAGTTCGTTTCCCATATCAGTGTCCGCAACCTCGTAAACTACACCCATATCTGTTACGACCTGGTAGCTATCGGTGACCTCGCCGATAAACGTCATTTCCACCTCCACGGCCAAGACCGGAGCTGCCAACATCAGGACCAATATTGATACCGCCAAAATCCTAAAAGCTGTATTTTTCATTGTCTCATTCCTTTCCTAAGTAAAAAATGGTTTTTCCTCCAAAGAGAGTCCTCTCTCTTGACGTATTTAAAGTAAAAGCAAAGTGCGTGCCAAAGCGTAACCATCTTAATTAACATCAATATTTTATACATCCCCTGGATGTCGGAATTTAATGTTCCGATTGTACTCAAATGATGTGAATAGTTTTGGCTTAAATCCATATATATTCCATGATTAAAGGGATATAGCTATAAGAACCGGCAGTTCTTGGTTTGTGTTTGCCGGAACTTCAAGTTCACTTTTGGAGCTTTAATATGTGTTTTTTGTTGAAATTTGCTGTTTCCAATACTATATGCTTAATCAAAATCGATTCATGCTTTTTTGTATGCTGTGCATACCACGACTCCGTTATTTTGTTTAATTGGAAAGGTCCGTCATGGAAGGATTAATAAAATCTGCTTTGGTTGTTTCAAAGGATATGCAGGTTGTTGAAACGATCAAAGGCTGCGCTCATTCCGATTTCCGATTTTATAGTGCCGCCTATAAATCCGGTGCCTTGGAAAAACTGCGGGAGGTGCGCTATGATATTGTTTTCATTGACCTTAATCTTCTAATAGAAAATGGCCGGCAAGGTTCGTATGAAAAAGAACTGGAACCGTTTAAACATCTGCACCCAACCATACAAATTGTTGTTATGTCGTCAGACAAAGATGTTCAGTATGCTGTCCGGGCCGTAAATGCCGGAGCAAGTCATTATCTCACCTATCCGATCATTGCCGAAGAGGTCCGTCTTCTTTTTCATACAATTTCTACATCCGTTACTCAGCAAGCGGAACTTGACTATTTGAGGGATAAATTCTGGAAAGCAGATGCTCTTGATGTTGCCCAGACCATCAATCCTGTCATGAAAGAAGTGTTTAACAAGGTTCGAGCGGTAGCCCCAACGAAAACGACCGTTTTACTTATGGGGGAAACCGGTACCGGCAAAGGTGTTTTGGCAAAACTGCTACATAGCCATAGCCACCGGGAGAATGCCCAGTTTATTAGTGTCCATTGCGGGGCCATCCCGGACACTCTTTTGGAAAGTGAGCTTTTCGGCCACGAAAAAGGTGCTTTCACCGGTGCCCTGCGCAAGAAATTGGGAAAATTTGAAATCGCCGGAAAGGGAACCATTTTTCTTGATGAAATCGCAACCATAACCCCGTCGGCTCAGGTTAAACTATTACAGGTGCTCCAAGACGGCCTTTTTAGCCGCGTCGGCGGTGAAGAAATACTTACAAGCAATGCACGCGTCATTGCGGCAAGTAACTCCAACTTAAAGCAGATGGCTGAAAACGGTGAGTTCAGAAAAGACCTGTTTTACCGGTTGAATGTTTTTCCCATCGAAATTCCCCCCTTAAAAGACCGCATTGAAGACATACCGGTGTTGATTCGCTTTTTTATAAACAAATTTAACAAAGAATTTGGCAAAGAAATCAAAGATATCCATCCGGACGTCTTAGAAGCACTAAGGTGCTACTCCTGGCCGGGAAATATCAGGGAACTGGAGAATCTTCTGGAGCGCTCTTATATTTTAGAAACCTCCTCGATGTTGACTCCCAAATGCTTTCCCAACGAACTGTTCGAGGGTCAATCCGCTACTGCTTTCCGGCCGATAAACTCCACCGTATCACTGGCCGAGGCAAGACGTAAAGCGCTTGAGGATTTTGAAAGAGAGTATCTTAAAGATCTTTTAGCCCGTCACACAGGCAGCATTAAAGAATCGGCCGAAGAAGCCGATATCAGTACTCGCCAGCTTCACAAACTCATGTCTCGCTACGGTATCCGGAAAGAGGACTTTAAAGCATGAGCTTTTTTTTGATTGCAGTTGATCGATCTTTGTCCATCAGAAAAACTCGTTAGGGGTATTGACAATTCACATCGATACGGATAGATACGCTTGACCACTTTCTTTGGCAACACCGAATACCTGTTCTTTTAACATGGAGGATCTATCATTGAACAAATTAACTCCCAAGCGCCTGTTTTTTACTAAAGGTGTCGGATATCACCGCAATAAATTACAAAGCTTTGAGCTGGCTCTGCGACACGCCGGTATTGAAAAGTGCAATCTTGTCTATGTGTCCAGCATATTCCCGCCGGATTGTAAAATTATCTCAAAAACTGCCGGGATAAATAAATTAAACGCCGGTCAGATTACCTTTATCGTGCTTGCTCGAGAAGATACCAACGAGCCCAATCGCCTGGTTTCAGCCGCCATCGGCCTGGCGCGGCCCAAAAACAGCAAACAGCATGGATATCTCAGTGAACACCATGCTTATGGTGAAACCATGAGAAAATCTGCCGATTTTGCTGAAGATCTGGCGGCCACCATGCTGGCTTCGACCCTGGGAATCGAGCTGGACCCGGATGTAGCTTGGGATGAACGCAAGCAGGTATACAAAGTCGGCAAGCGTTTATTTAAATCTCGCAGCGTGGCCCAATCGGCCAAAGGTCATAAAGACGGATTGTGGACAACGGTTATCGCCGGTGCGGTATTGTTGCTGGATGAATGAACAGACAAGGTTGGATTGCCATTATGTTACAACGCAAAACCTAATTCAATGAAATTTTAAGACGATTCACAATGCCAAAAAAATCCATCTTCAAAGACTTCCCTGATATTATCCCGCCGTCGATTTCTAAGGGAATGTCGATTTCAGAACTGATCAATGCCTTCGGAAAGACATCTTTTGAGGCCAGAAATGTCTATCGCGGAAGCCGGCTTTATAAACGCATGCTCGAGGATAACGATACAATCTGGCTTGGTCTCGCCGGGGCAGGTGTCGCTGGTGGTATGGGCGGAATGTTGATTGCTTTGCTGGAAGCCGGATTTGTTGATGTGATCTGTTCAACCGGAGCCCAGGTGTACCATGATTTGCATTTTGCTTTTGATCTGCCGGTTAAGGCCATATCACCTTTTTGCGACGACGATGTTCTGCGGCGTCACGGTGATACCCGCATATATGATATCGGCATCCGCGAAAAAGAAACCCTTGATGCCCAGGATGAGATCATACGTAACTTTATCAGAGCAAGCTATAAACAGCATTTGTCCAAGGAACCGCTTGCAAGCTGGGAATTCAATTTCTACTTGGGAAACTGGGTGTTGGAAAACAGCAAATATCCGGAACGCAGTTTTGTCGCCAAAGCAGCCGAGTTGGGTGTTCCAATATTCTGGGATTCATTGGCCAATCATTCCATTGCCATGAATTTAGTCCTCACCGATCGGAAAGGATTTCCCATAACCTTATCAGCGCAAAAAGATATATTTGATTCGGCGGCCATTGCTTTTTCATCCGGGAAAACCGGTTTTATGGTTCTTGGGGGGGGGGGGCCCAAAAATTTCATTCAGCAAACAAGCCCAACGATCAGTCAAATCCTTAAAATTAAATTTGAAGGCGCAGAGCGCGGGATTCAGATCGGTACAGCGATTGAAAAAGAGGGAAGCTTATCCGGATGTACCTTCAGCGAATCGGTAACATGGGGTAAATACCGCTCGGCAGATGAAGAGATGTTGGTCCAGATCTGGGGTGAATACAGTGTTATTTTCCCTATTTTGGCGGCGTATTTATTGGACAATTGTGAAACAAGACCTTCCAAAAAGATTGTATCTCGAATGCCGGAGTTCATCGAAAAATTAGAGCATACTCAATGAAATTATATTGGTACGGCTATAAAAGCCCCCTTTGGCTGTGTGTGGTTATGGCAGGTTCTTTTAAGAACCTGCCTTTTATTGAATCAAGTTGTGCTAGTTGACGGCTTCCTTTAAAGACTTCCCCGGTACAAATTGGGCGACTTTTTTTGCTTTGATTTTGATCTTTTCACCGGTTCTGGGATTTCTTCCTTCTCTGGCCTTGCGCTTAGAGACTTTAAATGTGCCAAAGCCGGTGAGGGTCACCAAATCACCTTTTTTTAATGCAGCGGTGATGGTTGAAAGCAGGCTTTCTATTGCTGCCTGAGCTTCTTTGGTTGAATTTAGGGCCGTTGACATTTCATTGATCAACTCTGTTTTCGTCATTCCTTCTTTCCTTTCGCTTAGAAAAATTTGTTTGCATTCAGGTCGTTGATAGAAAATACCGGCTTGGAACGTCGGACAGTCTACAAATTAAAATATTCGTCTGATTTTATACGATATTGCTTTTTTTTGTCTTTGAACTTTTTTTTCTCCAAAGCTTCGGTTTTTTTGGCTTTGTTTTTGCGGCATTTAAGGCAGCGCAAAGGGGGATCGAATCCTTTTTGATTGTATTTTTTCTGTTCGTAGACACTAAATTCGAAATCATCGTCACACTGGATGCAGGTTAGAATTACAGTTTCCATAACATTTTTTTTGTTTTTTCGTCTTGGTTAATTACGGGAATTACGATTTTTCGAAGCCGTATTTCAAACAGTATTGTTGTGTTCCAAAATCTCAAATTGATTTACTTGGATCAATTCTTTTCCGTCCAAGCGTTCAAACACCTTGCCGTTAACCTTCACTTTTTGATTGATGAAATCGCGCAATTCCTTCCCGCGTTTGTAAGCCCTGACAATATATTCGCTTTCATCAAATGCCTGAATCGACACACCGGTTACGTTACCGTTATCATCCCATTGTTGCGGTATGATAATACCGGTAACGGTCCGTTTGAGAGTTCTTTTTGATTTCATGTTACTATCCTCATGGGAACGATATGTATCCGCTGGTTGACCATATCAGACGTCATCAATAATTAAGCAACGAACATGCCAGAATGTCATTGCATATGGAGTTAATGAACTTTTTATCACCACCACAGTCTCTTTTATGAGAAATCAGGGATGGTTCTCTTGCACCGACGGCGGGACAGGCATTAGCTTTTTAATGCTGAAAGTAATATCAGCGTTTTGCTGCAACAGAAGTCGGCTGTGTGCATACCAAACAAGAATTGCAGGTTCCGACTTTATTTAAAATCGGAACCTGCAATTCTGACAAACACACCGGTTAAATATAAATTGCGGTTTAATTTCCTTTTGCTTGTTTAAAAAATGACGCCATTAATAAAAACTCTCGTTGGTTAGTCGGAACCAGCCGGCAAAACCGGATTTTCAGGCTCTTTGGCAATAGTAATTCTATTAAAGTCCTTTTGTTTTCTAAATATGGTATGCATGTTGCATTTCATCCACTGGTTTAAGATCAAAAGACAGCCCCTGTCTTCAGGCTCCCCTTATAATTCCTTGGGTGCTGCAAAGATAGAGCTTTAACAGGAGCGCGATCAATGCACCAAAAAGACCTTGCTTTTTTTAAAAAACTGCTGACTGAACAACTGAACGAGCTTATGGGCCTGGCAAACCACACGATTAGCAGCCTGTTAGATGTTGTGGATAGAGCCCCCGACCCTCTGGACCGGGCAACATTAGACTCAGACCGTACTGCACTGCTGCGGATCAGAGATAGAGAGAGCAAACTTATCCGCAAGATTAAAAGAACACTTGAAAGCATACACGATGGTACTTTCGGGATCTGTGAAATGTGCGAGGAAGAAATCAGCCTTGAACGCCTCAAAGCCAGACCGGTTGCATCGCATTGTATTAAATGCAAAACAAAAACGGAGGCTCAGGAAAAAGCGTATGGATAGGCTTTTAAAAACCGCCCTAAATTTAAAATTGTTTTGTTTGTTTTCATGAAATAGACGCGTAAACATTACATTCGCTGCAACCTGCAGGAGTTGAACCGAAATGATTCCTTTAGCAAGACCGAACAAGAATTCTGAATTCTCAGAAACCGACGCCTTGCAGGATAAGGACTGCCGAAAAAAGAGAACCCGTACCGGCAGAAAATGCCAAATTTGTGGCAAAGATCCTTATCCAAATTACTTTTTTTGTCGCAGCTGCCATCATAGAATCGAGACTTTTGAGGAACAATAAGAATTTTGGAATCGCTTGGTTGTTTTACAGGCTGCAACAAAGATACTATAATTCCCATACACTCGTGTAGTGCCGTTAAGATCGTTTTCTTTTTTGATACCCCGCAAGATGTTGCATTGTATTCCCTTCACATTCCCGAATATGGCTTTTCGATTTATTTTCAACCGCATCTGAGCACACGGCTTACTTTGCAATCCCAATGATCTTCTATAAATTATGTCCGACACGCAAACCGCTCAAGACGGAGCGTTTTGCATAATCCCCGAACAGGTTTGACATCAGGTGGTCCATGTTTATTTTTTAGCACAATCAAACATTGATGAATTCGTAAAATCTTGAATTCATAACGCTATTGGTTTTAGGTGTCAGGTTGTGGTATGACACAATAGATACAAATGCTTAAAACTGAAAGCTCTCGTGAAAAATAAAAACATTGCTTTTTGCGAGCACAGGAGTCCCTAATGCGATTTGATAAATTTACCATTAAATCACAGGAGTTGGTTCACAATGCTCAAGCTCTGGCATCAGAGCATCATAACCAGCAAATCGAACCTGAACATTTTTTAAAGGCCATGCTGAGTGAAAAGGAGGGGGTCGCCGGGGCCATGCTGAGCAAGTTAGGGGTTTCACCGAATGCTGTTGTCCAGGAACTGTCACTGGCCCTTGACAGGCTGCCCAAGGTCAGCGGAACGCAAGAGGTCTATCTTTCTTTCCGGGCAAAGGCCGTACTGGATACGGCTTTTCAAGAAGCGACCAAAATGAAGGATGAATATGTAAGCATCGAACACATATTGTTGGCCATTGCAGACCACAAAAAAGGTGAGGCCGCTAAAATCCTTATCCGAAACGGTATTAACAGAGAATCGATTTTAAAGGTTTTGATGGATATCCGCGGGTCCCAGCGCATCACAGATCCCAATCCCGAAGAAAAATACCAGGCCCTTGACAAGTTCAGCCGCAACCTTACCGACTATGCCCGTCTGGGCAAGCTCGATCCGGTTATCGGCCGGGATGATGAAATCCGGCGGATTGCACAGGTCCTTTCAAGGCGTACCAAAAACAATCCCGTCCTCATCGGCGAACCCGGTGTCGGCAAAACCGCCATTGTCGAAGGCCTGGCTCAACGCATTATTGAAGGAGATGTTTCCGAATCTCTTAAAAACAGACGGCTGGTCGCCCTTGATATGGGGGCACTCATCGCCGGTGCCAAATACAGGGGCGAATTCGAGGATCGCTTGAAGGCGGTATTAAAAGAGGTCGAGAAAGCCGAAGGCGAGGTCGTTCTTTTTATCGATGAATTGCACACTTTGGTCGGCGCAGGTGCCGGCGAAGGCGCTATGGATGCATCCAACATGTTAAAACCCGCCCTTGCCAGAGGAACCCTGCGGTGTGTAGGAGCAACCACCTTAAATGAATACAGAAAATATATTGAAAAAGACGCTGCGCTGGAAAGGCGGTTTCAGCCCGTTCTGGTGGCGGAGCCCACCGTTGAAGATACTGTTTCCATACTGCGGGGGCTTAAAGAAAAATACGAAGTTCACCATGGCGTCAGGATTAAAGATTCCGCCATTGTTGCCGCTGCATCCCTTTCCAACCGCTACATTACGGACCGCTTTTTGCCTGACAAGGCCATTGATTTAATTGACGAATGTGCCTCCAAGCTCAGAATCGAAATCGACAGCATGCCCGTTGAAATCGATGAAATGCAACGCAAGACCACTCAGGCTGAAATCGAGCGCGAAGCATTAAAAAAAGAGACCGATGATGCCTCCCAAAAACGCCTTGCAAAACTTGATGCGGATATCGGCAGGATGAAGGATGAAATCCTGGTAATGAAAGCCCACTGGCAGCATGAAAAAGATTTGATCCAGACCATCAGAACGATCAAGGAACAGCAGGAACAGCTGGGCATTGAAGAACAGCAAGCTGAAAGAGATGGTAATCTGGCGCTGGTAGCGGAAATCAGATACGGCCGGGCTACAGCACTGCAAAACCGCCTGGCTGCAGCCAACGAAAAGCTCGCTAAGCTTCAGGAAAAGAGCAAAATGCTCAAGGAAGAGGTCGACGACGAAGACATTGCCGAAGTCATATCCAGGTGGACCGGTATTCCGATAAGCAAAATGCTTGAGGGTGAAAGAGAAAAGCTGGTCCATATGGAAAAGCGCCTTGCCGGGCGGGTGATTGGCCAACATAATGCCATATCGGCGGTCTCAAACGCCGTGCGCCGTGCACGCAGCGGGCTGCAGGACCCCAACCGGCCCATCGGATCATTTATTTTCATGGGACCTACCGGAGTCGGCAAGACCGAACTGGCCAAGGCGCTGGCGGAGTTTCTTTTTGACAGCGACCAGGCCATCGTCAGGATTGACATGTCAGAATATATGGAAAAACATGCCGTCTCAAGGCTTATCGGAGCACCCCCGGGTTACGTGGGATACGAAGAAGGCGGATACCTCACCGAGGCTGTACGCAGGCGGCCTTATTCGGTCGTATTGTTTGACGAAATTGAAAAAGCGCATCCGGAAGTATTTAATGTATTGCTCCAAATATTAGATGACGGCCGCATGACGGACGGTCACGGCAAAACCGTCGATTTTAAAAACGCTCTCATTATTATGACATCCAACATAGGCAGCCAGTGGATACAGGAGCTTGGAGCATCAAAGCGCCAAGAGATGGAATTAAGAATAACAGAAGCCCTGCGGGCAAATTTCAAGCCTGAATTTTTAAACCGCATTGATGAAACCATAATATTTGACAATCTTACCTTACAGCAGATAGGCGACATCGTGGATATACAGATGCAGCATATAGGGGCCCGGCTGGCGGAAATGAATATCAAGCTGCTCTTATCCGAGCGTGCCAAATCATTTTTGGCCAAGCAAGGCTACGATCAGATCTACGGTGCCCGTCCTTTAAAGCGGGCCATTCAAAAATATATCGAAAATCCACTTTCCATGGAGATTATTCAGGGTAATTTAAAAGAAGGCTCTGCAATAGAGGCTGATGTGGAAGACGAACACATGGTTTTTAAGCCGGTTTTATCATGAAGAATTTATTTTGTCCTGAAAAACCTGGTTCTCTGGGCCGGGATTCTTTACTAGACTTTGGTGCTGGTCAGGTATGCACTCACAAATTTTTCATTATCGACAGCAGTAATTTCTTGGGGCAGCCTTTCCATGGCCAGGTCAATGGCCGCATCTATCAGTTCGCCTTTGACAGTGTTACGGGCCTGTAATATAGAGGCATCAATCCTGCGGTTGGCATCTTCCAGCATCGCCCGGCTTTGCTGCTGAGCCGATTCAACAATTTTAAGCTTTTCCCTTTCTCCCTGTTGCACAATCCTTGCTTTCAACTCAGCAAGACGGACATCGCTTTCGTCAATGGTTTTTTGAGTCTCGCTTATTTTTGCATTAGCATCTTCTTTTTTTTCTTCAAGCTCATCAATTTCCAGGGCCAGGCCTTCTTTCTTGCTCCGCAAAAAGTTCTTGAGCGGAGTTTTGGCATACCTGTTGAGCACGAAAACGATAATTCCGAAATTAACCCACCTCATAATCAGATCATAGGTGGGTCGCCAGTTGCTTGTTTTTTCGGCAGCAAAAGCTTCATGCCCGCCTAAATGCAGGCCCAAAATACCCAGCGATATCCCACCGCACACCCATAATAGTTTAGCAACGTATTTCACGAACCCAGCCTCCGATCCAGCATTTTTTCCATGATATTGACCGCCAGAGTTTCTGCTTCTTGCCGGAGTTTTTTTCTGGCTTGGGCAATTTGAGCGTTAACTTCTGTTTCAACTTTTGCTTTAATCGAAGATATTTCTTGCCTGGCAGACTCTAATATCTCACCTGCCTCCCGGCCGCCTTGTTCTTCAATTGCACATCGAACGTCCTGCGCTTCCGCTCGAACCGCTGATTCCTTGGCTTTCAAAGTAGCGGTCAGCTTCTCAAATTCTTTGGTCGCATCAACGGTATCCAGCCTGATTTTTTCCATAAAGCTTTCGCGTTCACCCATGACACTGCGTAACGGGCGAAACATGATACGGTTGATGATAAACAGAAAAACCAAAAAAGCGATCAGCTGGTGAAACATGGTTGCATTGATACTGATAAGCGCTATGTTGCTGACTATTTCCATATACCGACATCCATTTTAAAAACTACGGGCATTAAACAACAAATAAAAGCAGCAATGCAATCACCAGTGAGTAAATACCGGTGGACTCGGCCACCGCTTGACCCACCAGCATGGTTCTGGTGAGAAGGCCTGCCTCCTTGGGATTTTTACCGATGGCCTCACATGCTTTTGCGGCGGCCATACCTTCACCAACACCGGGCCCGATGGCGCCAAAGCCCATGGAAATACCTGCGCCTATGTATGCTGCCGCTTTGACAATATCTACACCTTCGATTGCCATTTGATTCCTCCTAAACAATTTTTGGGTTAATCGTTTGTGTTTTGTATGAAAAACTTTTTTCTGCCACCAGGCCACCACGGCACAAAGACAAAAAATTAAATGCTTCCTTGGTGCCTTAGTGTCTTAGTGGCTAATATTCTTTTTGGTTATAATTACACTACAAAAATCAGGATCAGCGCGATGACCAGAGAATAAATTCCCGTTGATTCTGCCACCGCCTGACCCACCAGCATCAATCGTGTCAAATCCGCAACGTGCTCCGGGTTGCGCGCGATCCCCGCTACGGCGCTCCGGCCCGCAATACCTTCGCCGATGGCCGGACCGATGGCCCCGATGCCCATACATATCCCCGCCGCTAACAAGGCCATGGGCGGTGCTATCAAATCGGTGGCCGGAAAAGTTTTGAACATGAGGATAAAGCTGACCAGCAGGGCATAGATGGCGGTGGTCTGCGTAACCGCCTGTCCCAGCAGCATCACATTGGTCACCGGCGTGGCCGTCAAAGGCTGCCGGGCGATGCCTTCACAACTGGCTTGCGCAACCAGACCGCCCCCCAGCCCGGAACCGATGGCACCAAAGCCGGCTGAAATTCCTGCGCCCAGAATGGCCGCCCATGTCGGTGAAACCGGGCTTTGTGAAAAATCCGTAAACAATAAAATAAAGGCTACCACCAGGGCAAAGATGGCCGGAGTCTGGCACACCGCCGAACCAATCAGCATGTTGGTGGTTAAACGCCCGCCCATGGCCGGCTGCCGGGCCATACCTGTGCAACAGGCTCCGGCAGGATATCCCGCGCCCACACCGGCGCCGATGGCCCCCATCCCCATAGCCAAGCCGGCACCCAGCAGAACGGGCACCATCAGAATATGCGCCGCAAAGTTCGTGAACAGAAGCATCATGGCGATAACCAGCGCAAAAATGGAAGCAGACTCGGCAATCGCCTGTCCCACCAGCATGGTTTTGAAAATGTCGCCTGACAGCTCCGGATTGCGGGAGATGGCTTCATTGGCACTGGCGGCTGTATATCCTTCTCCGATCGCCGCTCCAATAGCGCCGAATCCCATGGCCATTCCGCCACCGCTTAACGCCGCTACACTTACCCATGTTTGTACATCGTATGCCATAAGCTAATTTACCTGCACTGCAATATATACCAACGTTAGCATGGTAAACACAAAAGCCTGAATCGTACCGACAAACGCTCCGAAAAAGGCATTCAGAAAAGGTGGTGTAATAAGATTGAACGTCAGATAAGACACCACCAGAATGATAATCGAGCCGCCCATAATGTTGCCGAAGAGACGAAAGGATATGGAAACAACTTTGGCCATTTCTCCGATAATATTCAACGGTGCCATAATAAACATCGGCTCGCAGTAGTCTTTCAGATACCGCTTTAATCCTTTGGCCTTGATCCCGGCATGATGGGCCAGAACAAATCCCATAAGTCCGTAGCTCAAAGGCGTGTTGAGATCCTTGGTGGGCTCTTCAAGGTGGGGAATGATCCCCAGCCAGTTGCAGAGCAGCAGGAACATGAACAGGGCGCATATCATGGGAGCGTATTTCTTGGACATTTCCTCTCCCAGCGCATCCTCGGTCAGGCCGTAAAGAAAGTTGATAAATAGTTCACCGACAACCTGAACGGGCCCTGGAATGATGCTTTTTTTTCTGGCGGCCAAAAACCCGAAGCATAGCAGCGCTGTAATGGCGATCCAGGTCATTACAATAACTTCAAGGTTAAACGTCAAATCACGACCCATAACATGAACGATCAGCTGGTGGATTCTACCTAAATCTTCCATAACTCCTTATTCCCTATACCTGCTTTCCACGGGCAGACGATATCAGACCAAACACATGCTCCGCCAGAATAAAAAACTGAATCAAAAAGATCCCGAGCATAGTTGAGAAAAGGTTGTATTGTTCAAGTTTAATCGCCATTACCAATGGCACGGCGATAATTATGTATCTGAAAAATATCGATCCGAAAGAAAACAAATAGGTTTTACCCTTTGATTTTCCCAGTCTTAACGGGAGCGTTTCTCCCATTAAGACAAAATTGACGATGCCAAATACCGTTCCCAGGATCAAACCTTTCCCCACAGCCTGTTGACCGATCAGAATTAAGAAAAATCCGGCAAAAATAGCCGTCGTTATGGCCCTGGAACTGTATTTCTTCTGGGTCTGCCTAAGCGCTTCCATTGTCGGAATCGTTATTATCCTCTATTTCGACGTCCGTTACTTCAAGAATTTGACGGTACACCACGACACCGCCGCCAATTACTCCTAAAATCGTAAAGATCGCTACAAAAACACCTTTGGTTCCAAGCAGTCTGTCCAAATATCTTCCAACAAAAAAACAAAAAAAAATACAACCGGCCATTGTAAGGCCAAGTTGCGTTACAATCGAAAGGTTTTCAATCCAAGCGCGATTCTTTTTAAAGTCAAAAAACATCTTGCCGCAATCGGCATCGGCCGCATCAATAAGCTTTTAAAATTGATAAGTTATTTAATTTTCATGGACAATTCCACAAACAAAACGTAAGTCCCATAACAGAAATGATTCTACACTGTCAAGCAGATAAGTATTTTTTTGCGCAAGTCTGCCTAAAAATCTCATCTTGCGTTTAAGCGGTATTGTTCCGCTTTTAAGATGCATATTCACAACCGGTTTTAGTGCACGCTGCCGCACCCTCGCACCCAAGCGTCTGGTCCTGATTCTTCATTGGATTTGCGAGTTAAAACTTCTAATTGCATTAAATAGCATTCTACTATATCGTAACGGCTAAATTGTAAGCACTGAAATTACAAAAGCTTTTATTATGCCACTATCTGCTGCTGAAAGATTGCGCCGCTTTTACAAGCGGTTTTCGGGCGATGACCACGTTTTGATTGTGATCAATGCCGATCCGGATGCCATTGCCAGTGCCAAGGCGGTCAAGAGATTGCTGTGGCGCAAAGTCTCAAGCGTAACCATATCCAACATCAATGACATCAAGCGCCCGGATAACATTGCCATGATCCGGCTTTTGGGAGTCGCCCTCGTTCCCATCGATGAAATCGACATAAGTCGCTATAGCCGTTTTGTAATCGTCGATTCTCAGCCGGACCATAATGAAATTTTTAAAACAATCAACCCGGACGTGATTATCGATCATCATCCTGAAACCGGTGTCCGGGCACCCTATCTGGATATCCGCCCAAAATACGGTGCTACTGCCAGCATAATGACCGAGTATTTAAGGGCCGCCAGAATCAAACCTGCGGCTAAACTGGCAACCGGCCTATTTTATGCCATTAAAACAGATACGGGTAATTTTGAGCGGCAAACGCAGCTTGAAGATTTGCGGGCCTTTCAGTTTCTTTACCGGCACGCCAATATACATCTTGCCGGCAAAATTGAGAAATCCGACCTTAGGCTCGATTTCCTCGAATATTTTGAAATCGCTCTTGCTAAGATGCGCAGGCGCAAAAGCAGGATATTTGTTCATCTTGGTCCGGTAATAAACCCGGATGTATGTGTGATCATCGCAGATTTTTTCATGCGGATCGATTCTGTCAACTGGAGCATCGTCTCCGGTTTTTATAATAAAACTTTGATTGTTGTATTCAGAAACGACGGAGTTCGCAAAAACGCCGGGGAATTGGCCCACAAGAGTTTTGGCCTTTACGGCTCTGCCGGCGGCCATAAAAACATGGCGCGTGCCGAGATTCCGGTTGAAAACCTAAAGCCGCCGGTTGACCCCCAGGATGAAAAAAAAGTGCTGCAGTGGATTATCAGACAGGTAGAAAAAAGAGCCGATCAAAAATAGTTTTGGGGACTAAATACAAGAATCAACAATGACTTCTCAAGATGTCGAAATATATGTCTCCATTTTAGGTTCGGGTACATGCGTACCTTCCCTGCGGCGCAGTTCGTGTTCGGTCCTTATGCAAATTAACGACAATCTGCTGCTGTTTGATTCCGGCGCAGGCACCATGCGGCGCCTGCTTGAAGCCGGTAAAACTATTTTTGATATCTCGCATATTTTTTACAGCCACTTGCACCCTGACCATACCGGTGAACTGGCCTCTTTTTTGTTTGCCAACAAATATTCGGGGACAACTCGCCGGCAAATCCCCATTACTTGCGTAGCGGCTGAAGGTTTTGCAGCCTTTTATAAAAACTTAACAGCGGTATATGGAGACTGGATAGAACTTGGTCCGCAATTATTCAGCATTGTCGAATTAGACAAAAGCGCTGTTGATACTCGTCGTTTTAATGATTTTACAGTTACATCATGCCCCGTGGAACACATTGAGTCCAGCATCGCTTACAGGATTACCAGCGCCGGCGGCAAAACGGTCGTCTATTCGGGAGATACGGACTTTTCCGAAGAACTTGTTACGCTTTCTGAAAATGCCGATATTCTGATTTGTGAAGCGGCCAACCCCGACGACCTCAAAGTTAAAGGGCACCTGACACCGTCTCTGGCCGGAGAAATAGCAACCCGTTCAAATGTCGGCCAACTGGTCCTGACCCACTTTTATCCCGAATGCGATCAGGTCGATATTGAAAAAGAATGCCGGAAAACTTATACCGGTCCCCTGGTTCTGGCAGAAGATCTCATGAAAATCGAATTATAGCCAAATACCTTCAACCTGCATTTTCAAGAATACCTTTCCGGAAACAATGCTCTTTTTTTATTTTTCTCCAATGCAAAGAACCTTCTCCAGCTTGGCTGCAGCCTGCCTGCGCTTGACCGGATTCATGCGCGCCAGATTGAGCATCTTCCACTGGACGGCGGGCAGCCGCGCCGCCTTTCAAGGCAAAGCACGGCTGCTTGGCCACACTTGGCAGAAGGGCGACCAGCAGGCGCACCTGTTCAGTAAAGGGGTTGGCTTCCACTAGGCACCACCTTTGATCAGCATGCGCTTGCCCCGGCCCAAATCGATATGGTCGGTTTCAAGCGCCTGGCGCCAGGTGTGCCCATGGCGGTCGCTGAACCACAAAAAGAGGCGCTTGGCCTTTACCTGGGTGCAGGCTCGCAGCAAGGCGTGGAGCAGGTCCGGCCCCCATTCCAGGAATCAATCGTAATGTGTGACCGCTTTCAAATTGTTGAACTTTCTTCTGTAAAATTGCATCCTCCTCGGATGCGTTTCCGTGCCTTTGTCGCCCGTTTGCTTACAGACGAGTAGGACAGCCCGAACAACTCTCCAATCTGCTGGCTGGTGTAAAAACCAGAGTTCCACAGAAGATAAAGCATCAGGTCCCGGTTCATCTTATCTAACATGGAAACGCGCAATGAATCTATGGTGTCCAGAAAAAAATGACGATCAGCATCACCTATAAAAATATCTTGCCCCTGATTACCTCAAGACAGAATGTGATACAAGGCACCTTTAAATTCAATCCGCGACCCCAAATTTCGGCAACAGACAGGGCAAAAAGGACTTTCAGTTTGGCACGACCGCCCTGGCTGTCTGCTGAAGTGACATGTTCTGCCACGTCTATCCTAATTTACCAAAGACTTTGAACATATTGATAATTTAAGATTCTTTTGTCTTTTGTAAGAATCGTGGCATTCTCTTCTCGCGCCGTTGCCACAATTATCTGATCTGCCGGATCGTCATGGAAAGGCTCTGGGAGTATTGTTGAGCGGTAGGCTATCACGGGTGTAAGATGGACAAATCTGAGTTTTGGCATTTCCAAAGCGGCATTGATCCACTCCTCCGGGTTGTAGGAAATACCAAGCTTCTCTTTTTCTAAAAGCTTACTGAATTCCCAAGGTGAAATTGCAGATAATAGAAGTTCATCATATCTATCTGTGTTTTCAATCAGTTTTGTGACTTTCGGCGACAGATTTTGAGGGCGCATATTCCACCAAACCCAGGTATGAGTATCAAGCAGGTATTTTATTGACATGCTTCCCACAACCCTTCGCCAAGCGGAGTGATTATATCCTTTTCGAAAACAAAAGCATCTGAAAGCATTCCTGCTGTGGGTTTCATGACGGATTTGCGATAGGGAACGACTTGAGCAAGGGGCTTACCTCTTTTCGTTATGACGATGGTTTCTTGGGATTTTGCGACCTCGTTTAATACCTTTAACGCATGTGCCTTAAATTCACTTATGGCCATTGTTTTCATTCGACCACCCCCTTTTTTTTCAAAAATAGTCAATTAAAATGGTCAAGTCAAGAGGAAATGTCAAAAGTTATATTGGGCAGAACGTGCCGGTGAGCAGCGGCATTAAAAGTTGGAAAGCTAAAAGCTGCTTTTGAAATCAGAAATTATTAAATAGCTTGAACCGCAGGATAATTGCCGCCTGCCCCACTTGTTGATTATGCTAACATGTTGAATTAACGAATAATATATCTTTTATTCACTATTCAAGATTTGACACCATTTGCCAACGATTATGTCGTGAATATTGCTTGTGTTTTTTGATTAGGGTGGCTATTTTGATATGAAAATGCTATTTGGAGGCCAGGGAATACTTGGTCTTGGGTCATTGTTTCTTCTGAGGTTGCATGAGATATTATCCAATCTGTCTTGACATACAAAATCGTAATTGTTTAGTGGTGGGAGGGGGCTCCGTCGGCACTCGCAAGGTGATTACCCTTTTGAGCTGCGGGGCCAATGTAACCGTCGTCAGTCCGGCCCCAAGCGCACACTTGCAGGAACTGGCCAATAACGGATCAGTCATGATGAAAAATCGACCTTTCCGATTTGCTGATCTGGCCGGCATGTTTCTGGTTTGCAGTGCAACCGACGACCAGGAGCTGAACCGACAAATTCATGCAAACGCAGAAGATCTTGGTATGCTGTGCAATGTAGCGGATCGCCCTGAAGTGTGCAATTTTATTCTGCCTTCGATTGTAAACCGCGGGGATTTGATCATTGCTATCTCTACTTCGGGCCAAAGCCCTGCTTTTGCAAAAAAACTGCGCAAGGATCTCGCAAAGGTTTTCGGAAACGAATATGCCGAATTTCTAAAATTAATGGGTGCTGTCCGCAAAAAGCTGTTAAGCCGGGACCACCGGCCGGAGGCCCATAAGCATCTTTTTGAACAGCTGATCAACGGGGATCTTGTTGCTATGATTAAAGAGCATCAATACGAAGCTATCAATGCCCTGTTGTTTAAAATTCTTGGCAAAGGGTACGAGTTCGAATCATTAATGAACGAGTAAGCCTCGTGAAAACGCGCACCAATGGTGGCATAAGTGGAAATTATTATTCTCATTACAATCATTTTCTACCTGCTGAGCACAGCCGGCTACTTTGCCTATCTTTTCCGGCAAAAAAACTATCTTCAGCAAACAGGCTACTACCTGCTCGCCGCCGGTTTTGTGTTGCATACCATGGCGCTTGCATACGGGTTTATTCAATCCGAACAGATCCCCGTTAAAAACCTTTTTGAAACGCTCTCGATAGCCTGCTGGGCCATTGCCGGTGTTTTTCTGATCTTGCAATATAAATTCAAGCTTAAGATTCTGGGGATATATGCTGCTCCGCTTTTGACCATTGTCATGGCGCTTGCATCCCGGCTGCCCAAGGAACCGGTGCAGGTTGAAAACATTTATAACAACCTCTGGTTTATTGTTCATATTATCGCAGTGTTTATCGGTGAAGCCTCATTTGCTCTGGCTTGCGGAGTGGGGCTTTTATATCTCGTCCAGGAACACGCCATTAAGACCAAACATCACGGTTTTTTTTTCAGACGACTCCCTTCTTTGGAGCTGCTTGATTCCACCGGGTATGGATGTATCGTCGCCGGTTTTACCATGCTCTCTTTAGGCCTTGTGTCCGGTTTCGTGTATGCCAAATTGGTCTGGGGTAAATTCTTGAGCTGGGATCCCAAAGAGGTCTGGGCGGGTATAACCTGGCTTTTGTATGCTGCTTTGCTCCATCAGCGCCTTATCGCCGGGTGGCGCGGACGCAGAGCGGCAGTTATGGCCATAATTGGCTTTGCAGCCGTTTTATTTACTTTTTTTGGTGTCAACTTCCTGTTAAAGGGGCATCACGGAGAATTTACCCGCTGGTAAAGCGTCATGGATGAGATTGTTTTATTAGGCATAAATCACAAAACAGCACCTATAGAACTCCGGGAATGCCTTGCTTTCTCGAATGAAGAGACCCTTGCCGCCCTGGAAACATTTAAAGCATCGCCGGTAATCAGTGAAGTGATGGTTATTTCCACCTGCAACCGGGTTGAAATTTTACTTGCCACCGAAAACCAAACCAAAGCTGCGGAAACCGCCAAAACGTACCTGTCTGCTTCCAAAAAACTGCCGGTAGCTAAATTTGAACAAGCCCTTTATACCCACTGCGGCGATGAAGCTGTGCGCCATATCTTCAAGGTCGCCGCCAGTCTCGATTCAATGATGGTGGGAGAACCCCAGATCCTGGGACAAATCAAAGAAGCTTATCATACCGCCTCCTTAAAAAAGACTTCCGGTGTTCTTTTAAACCGACTGCTGCATCGCGCTTTTTTCGTAGCAAAGCGTGTGCGCTCTGAAACCGGAATCGGAGACCATGCCGTATCGATAAGTTATGCAGCTATCGAATTAGGTAAAAAAATATTCGGTTCCCTTGAAGGCAAAAAAGCGTTGCTCGTCGGAGCTGGCGAAATGGCTGAACTGGCCGTGGAACACCTGCTTCGAAACAAATCCGGTGATATCTTTGTTGCCAACAGAACTTTCGAGCGCGGGGTAAAGCTGGCTCAAAAATTCAACGGCCAGGCCGTTCGATTTGAAGAAATCGTAGACTGTCTGCAGATTGTGGATATTATCATCAGCTCAACAGGGTCGCCTGATTTTATTATCACCCGTGATCAAGTCAAAGGAATCATGCGCATCCGGCGCAACCGCCCTCTTTTCTTTATTGATATTGCCGTGCCGCGCGATATCGATCCGGCCATAAACCGGCTTAACAATGCTTATGTGTATGATATTGATGACTTACAAGGGATCATCGAAGAAAATATTGAAGAGCGCAACCGCGAAGCGATCAAAGGTGCAAGAATTGTCGATGAGTCTGTAATTCATTTCCGGCAGTGGTATGAGAACCTGAGCGCGGTTCCCACCATCGTTGCGTTGAGGGAAAAAATGAATTCTATTGCAGAAACGGAAATCAAAAAAACCCTCCAGTCTTTAAGCCATTTGTCGGATCAAGATCACCAGGCTATTACAAAGATGGCGAACGCCATGGTCAATAAAATCCTGCATGACCCGACCCGCTTGCTTAAAAGCAATGAGGACCATGGTGAAAAATCTGATCATCTTGATATTACAAGAAAACTTTTTGGACTGGACGAGTAAAGAATCCTGGCCCAAAGGACCAGGTTGTTAGGACTAAAAAAGGAGGTTGTTTTGAAAAAAACCGTGTTTTTATTTCCCGGCCAGGGATCTCAGGCTGTTGGTATGGGTCAGGACTTTTACCAGGAATTCGATTTTGTTAAAGAAATTTTCGACATGGCAGAGGAAATTGCCAAGATAAACCTCTCGAAGCTGTGCTTTAATGGACCCCTCGAAGATCTTACCGCAACGGTCAACCTGCAGCCGGCCATCACCGCAGTTAATCTCGCTTGTCTGGCCGCCATTGAAAAAGAGGGCATAAAACCTGATATCACCGCCGGCCACAGCCTCGGCGAATACAGTGCACTATGTGCCTCCGGCGTTGTTTCAAAACCGGATACGTTCAGGCTTGTCTTTAAAAGAGGTCTGCTAATGCATCGGGAATCAACCAAGCATAAAGGAGCTATGCAGGCTATTGTCGGACTGCCCATCGATGCTGTTCAACAGATAGTCGCCGAGGCTCAACAGGACGGTGTCATTGCCGTGGCCAACCACAACGCCGAACTACAGATTGTTATTACAGGTGCCCCGGATCCGGTCAAGAAAGCTGCATCGCTGGCAGTATCACAACGCGCGCGAGCCATACCTTTAAAAGTGAGCGGAGCCTGGCATAGCGATTTGATTAAAGGAGCCGAAGATGAGTTCACAGATTTTCTGAACACATTTACGTTTATCGCTCCGGAAAGGCCCGTTATTATGAACGTTACGGGCGCTTTGGTCGAAAATCCCGATGCAATAAAAGCGCTTATGGCCCAACAACTGTGCAGCCCCGTCAAATGGTATGACACCATATGCAAACTTATCGAGGACCGGGTGGAATACTTTGTCGAAGTCGGCCCGGGCAAAGTACTAACCGGTTTATTAAAAAAGATTTTGCCCAAGGATTATCCTTGCAAAATTTATAACATCAACAGCATGCGGCATCTGGAACAATTTTTTAAAGAAATCACGTGACTTGCATCTGGGGCATAATTGTTTATATTGTTCTAACGGACGTAATAACGGAAACTTTTTTTCTTTACATAGCAATTCTTGTGATGTAATATTAGCTTTTCAGTAAAAATAGATGCAATACAGTAACAGTTAAAGGTCTGATTATGAAAAATAAAGATGTCGAATACTTTAAAGAGCTTCTAACCAACCACTTGGAAGAGCTTTTTGCCCAGGCCGGTGATACTGTCTCGGGCATGACCGCCCCCAAAGAGAATTTTCCGGACCCGACCGACAGGGCTGCCTTAGAATCTGACCGTAATTTTATGCTGCGGATCAGGGACCGTGAGAGTAAGCTGATCAAAAAAATTAAGAAAGCTCTTGAGCGCATTGAAAACCAGACTTTCGGACTCTGTGAAAAATGCGGTGATGATATTTCAATAAAACGCCTTAAAGCAAGGCCTGTAACTGCCCATTGCATTGGCTGTAAAACCAAAGAAGAGGCTTTTGAGAAAGCCCTTGGATTGTAAAGAAAATCTGAAAATCGACCTTCACATACACTCTACCGCTTCAGATGGAACCCTCTCGCCCATAGAAATCCTCCGCCTGGCTCGCCAACTTAACCTCGGAGCTATTGCTATTACGGATCATGACACCATGGCCGGGGTAAAAGACGCACTTGCACACGGGATTCCTCCTGCTTTAAAATTTTTAACCGGTGTCGAAATCAGCGTCCTGCCGCCGCCGGCTTTTTCTTATCTGGGAAGTTTTCATGTTCTGGGCTATTCCATCGACCCTGACAATACCCTTTTGAATCATACCCTTGACGAACTCCAGCAGGCCAGAAAAAACCGCAATCCGCGCATTTTAAAGATCCTCAACGAGCTGGGCTTCAACATTACCTTAACCCAGGTTCAGAAAGAAGCCGGGGAGTGTCAACTTGGAAGACCTCACATTGCACAGCTCATGATAAAAAAAGGTTATGTAAAATCTATTAATGAGGCCTTTGACAGATACTTAAGCCAAGGTAAGCCGGCGTATGTTGATAAATACCGGCTTGACTGTGCCAAAGCTATCGAAATTATCCTGAGTGCCGGCGGCGTTCCGGTACTGGCGCATCCATTTCTTATCCAAACACAGAATGCTAAAATCCTTGAAGATCTTGTTGTCACTTTAATGGAAATGGGCCTGAAGGGGCTGGAGGTCTATTATCCTGAACAAACGCCTGAAAAAACCGCTCATTATACTGACATTGCAAAGCGCCATGGTTTATTAGTGACTGGCGGCACTGACTTTCACGGTTCTTTAAAGCCGGAAATACAAATGGGGTCCGGCAGGGGCAACCTTTCCATCCCTTACGCCATCTATGAAAAACTAGTCGGCATATAATAAATTCGTAAAAAATCGTATTCATCTTTCAAAAGCCTCGAAAGGAACATAAATGTTAAGCGCAGACCGTGCCGAACTGCAGCGTAAACTTCTGTATGAGTTTGAAAATACAAGTCTTTTAGAAGAATCCCTGCGGCATAGCTCTTTTGTAAATGAGCAGGCCGATATTGGCATGCGGGATAATGAGCGACTTGAGTTTCTGGGTGATGCGGTATTAAACCTTGTTGTCGGAGACATACTCATGCAGCGCTATCCGGACTCTGAGGAAGGAGATCTTTCCAGAATGCGTGCCACCCTGGTGAATGAAACTCAGCTGGCTGCGATTGCCCGCAGCCTAAACCTCGGTTCCTACCTGCAACTGGGCAAAGGAGAGATCCAGACAAACGGCCGGGAAAAGAATTCCATTTTGGCTGGCACCCTTGAAGCCGTCATGGCTGCTATGTATTTAGATGGCGGTTTTGAAGCCGCATTTAATGTCATTGACAGGCATTTTTCACCATTAATCGTTGCCGGCGCAACACCCATGGTAAGCTTTGATTACAAAAGCCAGGTTCAGGAATTCGTCCAGGTAACTCAACAAGAGATGCCGCTTTATACTGTTATCCACGAAAGCGGACCGGATCATGACAAGACCTTCCAGGTGCGGCTGCAATTGCAACAGCTCCATGCTGAAGGAGTAGGCAAAAGCAAAAAGCTGGCTGAACAGGATGCTGCCCGCAACGCCCTGGAACTATTAAAAGCTGGAACTTGATACTGGATGCTTGTTTCTTGATACTTATTCCTTGATACTTGTTCCTTGATACTTGTTCCTTGATACTTGTTTCTTGATGCTTGTTTCTTGATGCTTGTTTCTTGATGCTTGTTTCTTGATGCTTGATAATTTTAAAAAAAATCAAAGGTTTGCATGACAAACAACATCCTCAAGGATGCCGGTCAAAGTGGCCCGCCAAGTAATATCCAGAAATCCGGCATCCCCGAAGAATCGGGATTTCCGCTTCGCTCCAACCAGCATCCAGCATCCAGCACCCGACCATTCATCATTCCTGTGTTTTTACCCCACCACGGGTGTCCCCACCGCTGCCTTTTCTGTAACCAGATGACGATAACAAGTATCAAAAAGAATCTGCTGGATACGGAACAGCTTCACCTGTGGATCAATGAATTTCTAAAATATAAAAAAAAACAGCGGTATCCGGTTCAAATTGCTTTTTACGGCGGCAATTTTCTGGGGCTGAAAACAGATGATATCAAGCGTCTGCTTCACGAAGCCGCCAAGTTCGTCAGGGACGGACAGGTCGACAGCATCAGGTTCTCTACGAGGCCGGACACCATCAACAATCAGAGGCTGGATGCCATCAAACAATATCCGGTGGCAGCCATAGAGCTGGGCGTCCAGTCCATGGACGACCAGGTGCTGGCCACTGCCAACCGGGGGCACACCGCCCTTGACACCGAACAAGCGGTAGAACTCCTCAAGGCTCGCAAATATACAATCGGTCTGCAGATGATGGTGGGTTTGCCCGGTGATGATGAAGCCAAAGCTCTTGCCACCGGTCGCAGAATTGCCGGCCTGGGCCCTGATTTTGTCAGAATTTATCCTACGGTGGTGCTGGCCGACAGCCCCCTGGCCGCGTGGTATCAGCAAGGAGAATATGCGCCCTGGCCTCTCAAGCAATGCGTCACTGTTGTTAAAAAGCTTTATCTGATGTTTACAAACAATAAAATTCCGGTCATCCGCATGGGGCTGCAGTCTTCGGAAGCTCTCGAAGAAGGATCAACCATTTTGGCCGGCCCCTATCATCCGGCCTTCGGACATCTGGTGCATTCGGAGATCTTTCTTGACAGGGCTGCGGCCGCTATCAAGCCTGCAACAAGCAATCATGATGCCGTCACTTTAAAGGTTCATCCGCACAGCCTTTCCAAAATGAGAGGCTTGAACAATCAAAACATTGAAATTCTAAAAAGAAAATTTCACGTCAAGGATCTTCAAATTATACCGGACTCCGCCCTTTCCCAGAACAAGCTGGTTGTACTGCAATAAAGATAGCCTCTAAAGTATTTTTTTAAAATGTCGATATATGATTTAGTGTTAGTGTCTATCCATAAATGAGGATTTTTGTTCAAGATCAAGGCATGCGAAAAAAATAACCACAGGCATATAGTTGATATTCCGAGGATTATTTTTTGAGCATAACGCAGATATTGGGCAAAAAGACCATTGATGGATGGGCACTAGCTATATAATTACGCTTTCGGAAGCAACATGGGGCCTTATGAAATCTAAAGGGCTGGACGTTGGTTTTACAGTGGCAAAAGTATCATGATTGAATCGAAATACTTAAAAGATGATGTAAAAAATATTCGGCAACTTTGCACAATCCCGGCTTTAAAGAGCTTTGAAACCGGGGATCTCGCAAAGCTGTTGAAACTGAGCAAAATAAGACAATATGCGGACAAAGAAAGTATCATTCAGGAAGGTGCCACGGATCAATGGCTTTATTTTCTACTTTCAGGCAAAATACGAATTTCAAAAAATGGGGTTCTTATTTGCACCATTGATAATACGGGTGAAGTTTTTGGTGAAATGAGAATTATAGATGGGTTAAGCAGATCAACATCTATACACGCAGAGGGCCAAACAACCTGTCTGGCGGTTGACACATCCGCAAAGCATAGGCTTGATACTGATGAGGAATCAGAAAACTTATTAACATTATTATATAAAGTTATGATGGAGTATATATCGGTGCGCTTGCGCTTATCAAACGAGAAACTGATTGAAGCCCAACAGGAAATTGCAAGATTGAAAAAATGTATTCCTGCAACAAAACCAAAAGATCAAAAAAAACAAGCTGCTCATAAAGAGTTCGTATATACGGGGATCATAGAAACGGCAACCGGAGGCTAGGATGGGTAATGAATATCTTACTTATAGATTTGGATTTATGGCTGTGCAAAAAGGATTTGTTACACCAGAGCAAGTTTCCAACGCTCTGGAGGTTCAGTTTGATGAGAATGTAGGAGCAAAAAAGCACAGACTAATCGGGGAGATTTTGGTCGACATGGGCTTCATGGACACATCTCAAGTCAATAAAGTACTTGAAAGCATGTCGGAAAAACCCCTCCCTCTGTTATTCGATATGCGGGTCTGATTCGTCCATTGGCAAGTCGAAGATCCCGTTATCGGGGGCATTCAGGTGTGAAGCTGTACGACTACCGCGAACTCCTTATAACGCAGCCAATGGATCAAACAGGCTCGTGAAAATGCACGTAAATCCATTATCTTAGCCCTTGACCACTCCTATCGGTCTCAATTTAGCCACCTTTAATGAGATCCCCGCTCCATGGACCACCTCAACAACTTGAGAGACATCCTTGTAAGCTTCAGGCATTTCTTCGGCCAGGGTGGCCCTGCCGGTCCACCGTACTATTATACCCCGATCTTCCAGTTCACGGTTGATGGCTCTGCCTCTGCTTGCTTTTTTAGCGGCTGTGCGGCTCAAAACACGCCCGGCACCATGACAGGTCGAGCCGAAAGTCTCTTCCATGGCTTTCTGTGTACCGACAAGGACATAAGAAGCCGTGCCCATGTCTCCCGGTATGATAACCGGCTGTCCCACCCGGCGATATTCATCATTCAGCGCATCATGGCCCGGCGGGAAAGACCTGGTCGCTCCTTTTCGGTGAACACAGACTGTCTGCATTTTTCCATCGACGACATGCTCTTCTTGTTTGGCGATGTTGTGACATACATCGTAAACCAGCTGCATATTAAGAGCTCTGGGACCGACTCCCAGCTCTCGTAAAAAAATCTCACGGGACATGTGCATCATAATCTGCCGGTTGGCCCAGGCATAATTGGCGGCACAGGCCATGGCATTATAATAACGCCTGCCCGCTTCAGACTGAATCATGGCGCAGGCCAGCTGTCTATCCGGCAAATCAAACCCTAATTTCTTGACATGTTTCGACATAAAAGCCAGAGAATCATCGCAAACCTGGTACCCTAAGCCCCTTGAACCTGAATGAATCATCAGGGTTACCTGTCCCTCAAACAGCCCGAAAACGCGGGCAGCTTCAGGCTCATAAACCGCTTCAACCACACCGATTTCAATAAAATGATTCCCGGAACCCAGGGTTCCAAGCTGCTTGCGCCCCCTCTCCAGAGCCCTCTTGCTGATCACTTCCGGATCGGCATTGGCCATACAGCCCCCATCTTCGGTGTGCTCTAAATCCGCTTCTTCCCCAAACCCCTGGCGAATGGCCCACCTGCTGCCCATGCGCAGAACCTTTTTTTCCTCTGGGATTGAGAGGTTGATGGACCCCTTGGAACCAACGCCTGCAGGGATGCCCCTGAAAAGCGCATTGACAAGACCTTCAAGTTTCGGCCTGATTTCTTTTTCAACCAGTGACGTTGTCGCCAGCCGAACCCCACAGTTAATATCATAGCCGACCCCGCCCGGAGATATAATGCCCGATTCCCAGTCAAAGGCCGCCACTCCGCCGATGGGAAATCCATAGCCCCAGTGCATATCCGGCATGGCCAGCGATGCCTTTATAATCCCCGGAAGCGTGGCTACGTTGGCCACCTGCTTTAAAGGTTCCTGCTGATCGGAGCTCTTTAACATCGCTTCCGTGGCGTAAACCATCCCCGGCACACGCATGGCACCGCTTTTGGCAACTTCCCATCGGTATTTGTCTATTTGTTTTAGTTTCATGGCCTTGTCGCTTTGTTCAGTTTAATTATACATCAAAAATAATTTTCGCTTCCCAGCCTTTAGGCCCTTCGCTGACCTGAATCTGGTGGTAGGTTACCGCCTTGATTTCAATTTTGATCTCATGGCGGTCAGGATCAAAAGGATCGAGTTCGACGTTGGCAGACAACTCATTTTCAGAAAGGGCCAGAATCTGTGTTTTTTTTACCAGCAGTTCTTTACCGTTCCATAAATACAACAGCTCTCTGAGCCAGTTTACCATCAGATCAGGCCAGTCATCGCCGGTTACCCGAAGTTCGGTGGTATCCAGACCCTTCAGTGTGTCGATTTCCGTAAGCATGTCGAACATGGCGTAAGCGGCGTTGGCAAACAACTCCACAGGGTCTGTTCCAAAGACATGTATGCCGAAATCTGCGGTGTGGTCAATCAGTCGGTATCGCATCAACTTACAGGTATTATATCCACAGATTACGCTGATTTTCACAGATTATTAATTAACCCTATTAGGATAATCCGTGCAATCTGTGCGATCCGTGGTTTTAAATTTCTATTATTTTTCCGGTCTTTGCTGTGCTGTAGCCGCCCAAGGCTTCCACCCGTTTTCTAAACTCTGCAGAATTGATGGTTTCAAGGAGGATCCGGATGTTTTGCGATTCAAAATGCGCCTCAGGAATTACAAGATCGTACTGTTCGGTTACAACGGGAATAAAATCCAGGTTCAAGGCCTTGGCCGCGGCATATATCCCTAAACCCACATCAGCGGTACCGCTGAGCACACCCACGGCTACCGACATGTGGGTAAATTCTTCATTTTCATACCCGTTTACCTTGGCAGGGTTTATACCGAGCTGCTGCAACCGGTAGTCTAACAAAATTCTGGTACCGGATCCGCCTTGACGGTTTATGAATGTGATGTCCTCGCAGACAAGATCCTCAATTCCTTTGATTTTTTTAGGGTTATCCCGGGGTACAATCAAGCCCTGATCCCGCAAGACCAGATGCACCAGCCTTACCCTGATATCGAGAAGATACTTTTTTATATAGGAAACATTGTAAGTGCCGTCCTCGGTATCCAGAAGATGTGACCCGGCCACATGACACACCCCTTTTTTAATGGCCATCAGCCCGCCCATGCTGCCGACATGGCTCGAAGAAACAACGACGTTGCTGTGGACGGCCCTGATGCGGTCAGCCAAAATATCCAGCGTGTTGTCATGGCTGCCGACGACAACAATGGTGTTGTTAACAGCCGACAGGGGGCGCAGCAGTTCGGCCGTCACGGGCTGGTGAATTTCGAGACCCTCGAGATGGTTGGGTATCCGCACGATACCATCGGCCTCGGTAAAGGTGGTGATGCAGCCCGCCCCTCTGGGCAGAGGCGTTGCCACAATCTTGTTGTCGACGGCCCCCAGCTTTACCCTAACAAATTCTTCAACACCAAGCTTGGATGCGATTTTTCTTGTGAGTTCAACTTGAACCAAGGGCCTTTGCTTTTCGGGCTGCCCTAACATCCTGCAAATCAGCGGCCCGACAAACTGCTCAAAGGCGATGATGGCCGATACCGGGTATCCCGGGATTCCAAATGCGGGTTTGCTGTTTACGGCACCGATCAGAATCGGTTTTCCGGGCATAATCGTAACGCCGTGGACCAGTATCTCGCCCAGGTCGTCGATAACGCCTCTGGCATAATCTTCGGACCCTGCCGATGACCCGCCCAAAACCAGAACCATGTCGAAATCACTGCTAATCGCTCTGTCAATTGTCTGTTTAATTTGATCATGATCATCTATCAGTATTTCGTTGCGGACAAAATCTGCACCACACGATTCAATAAGTTTCCCCAGCACAAAAGAATTGGTTTCAAACACCTGGCCGGGTTCAAGCTCTTCGGCGGCGGTGCGTCGCCAGTCAATAAGCTCTGAACCTGTTGGAATAATAAGTATTTTTGGTTTTTTGCGGGCTGAAACCTTAAAAACACCTCCGGAAAGCAGGGCGCCGACGCAATAGGGAGTGACAACATGGTTCTGGGGAAATAAGAGTTCCGTAGCGACAATGTCTTCGCCCATTTTTCTAACGTTCTGCCATGGAAACGCCGGCGCCTCGATTTCAACACGGTTTTCGTCCAGAGTGTTGACATGTTCGATCATGATCACCGCATTGGTGCTTGCAGGCATTACATGACCGGTATTGATAAAAAAAGCATCCTTGGCGATCACAAGTTCTTTTGGTTTTGTTTCCGAGGCGCCAAAAGTAGTTTCAGCTTTGACGGCGATGCCGTCCATTGCCGCTGAGTGGAAATTGGGAGAA
This sequence comes from Candidatus Desulfatibia vada, assembly GCA_014383215.1. Classification (GTDB taxonomy): domain Bacteria; phylum Desulfobacterota; class Desulfobacteria; order Desulfobacterales; family UBA11574; genus Desulfatibia_A; species Desulfatibia_A vada. Next base: position 37,180 of record JACNIG010000287.1, read on the forward strand.
GAAAGCTCAGCGAAAATTGGTTCGGCAAGTACCCGGCCAACAGCGTCCGGCACCGCAACCGCCTCGCTTAAAAGCACTCCGCTGGGCGCAAACCTTTCAAAGAGGATTGCGCGAGCTTCTTTCAGGGTTTTCATCTGCAGATATATATTACGTTTATGTTTCATTTTTTTCGTTTTCCATTTCCACCGCAAAGACGCAGAGGGCGCAAAGAAAAATATCCATATAGAATTCTATCCCAGACTGCTTACAAAAGGAGAACTTCCACCTTGGTGCCTTTATCCAAGCCTTCCGAGTTGATATTGATTTCGATCAAGCCATCGGCCTGTACCATTGTACGAATAAGGCCTGATTTGCCCAGAAGCGGTTCCGCCCATAGCACGCCCTCTTTTTCAACCAGTCGCACCCGGACATAATCAATGCGCCCTTGCGCAGAGGAGAGGTTCCTGCTGAGCATAGCAGAAGGTTTGACAACTTTTTTGTGTTGCGCAGAAAGGCCGGCGATATGTTCAATAAACGGCCGCACAACAATTTCAAAAACGACCATAGCGGATGCCACATGACCGGGCAAACCCCACAAGGCCTGATTCCGCGACCTGGCCAGGATTGTGGGCTTGCCGGGACTGATGGAAATACCGTGCACCAGGATGCCGGCATCCGGCAGTGCCGCGAGAACCTCGATGGTAAAATCCCGTGTACCTACACTGCTTCCCCCTGAAATAAGCATCATGTCTGATTGGGCCAAAGCCTTGGTACACGTTTCTAAAAGGTCATTAAAATTGTCTCGAACAATCCCTAGCTGCAGCGGTACACCTCCGGCAGCCCGCACCAGGTTCGCCAGCGTATACGTGTTAATATCACGGATCTGGCCGGGTCCTGGAATTTCATTGACCGGCACGATCTCATCTCCGGTGGAAATAACAGCAATGACCGGCCGGCGGTAAACACTAATGGCTTCTTTACCCAAGGCTGCCAAAAGACCTGTTTCCTGGGATCGGAGTTTCCGGCCGCAAGCAAGGATAGTCTCTCCTTGGCGGACGTCTTCGCCTTTTTCCAGAACATTCTGCCCCGGAGCAACGCTTTTATATACTTCTATAGTAGCATCGTCGATCGCCTCGGCATGTTCTATCATAACAACACTGTCGGCACCATGGGGCAACATACCGCCTGTAGATATTTTAGCGGCTTCCCCGGATGCGATTGAAAATAGCGGAGATTCCCCCATCTCTACAGCACCTTTTATGCTAAGATAACCGGGATTTCCTTCTGTGGAGCCAAAAGTCGATGACGCCTTGACAGCATAACCGTCCATTGTAGCGCGCACAAAATCGGGTAGATCGACGTTGGAAACTATATTTTCCGCCAGGACCCTGCCGGCGGCTTTTTCCAGCAAAATTTCTTCCGTTCCCACCCGGGGAAAATCAGATGCATAGGCAAGGACCTGTTCTAAGTCCGTAACCTTAAAAAATTCTTTCATAATATATAATCGCTCCGCTAATAGAATCGCTTCGCGATTCTATATAACGCGGCTTCGCCGCTAACTACAATGGATAGTTAGCATTCAAATACCATAAAGGTCGGCGCAGTGCAAACAGATGGGCGGAATGTTACCGTTCGAGCCGCCTTATAAGTTCTCAACAGCTGTCAGCGCCATCTATAGTTGCATTCGTGACTTTTTACGAGATCATCACTA
>JACNIG010000327.1 GCA_014383215.1 Candidatus Desulfatibia vada
CTTGACTGTTTTGACGCTTGAGAGTCAGTCATCCAGTTACTTAAAGCGGCTGCCAAAGTTTCCAAGCGTATGTCGCCGGAGGCATTGATATCTGGATATGCGTCGAGAAATGCTTTAGCGGATTTGATCCGCGTATGGACAAATGCTTCTTCGGCCTGGTTCAAACTTCTTATCAGTGGCGGGTTGGTGGTTGTTTTGTACCAGCCGAAAAAGCGACGTAATGCAAAGTATTCATTGAACGGCTTGTCGTCTGTGATATAAATTGGCGGAGGATCGTCGGGCAACTCGCCAGGAGCCAATTCAACCGTCAAAATATTAGAAACAAGCCTGCGCAAATCCGTATTAGCGGTCTCTAATGCATCTATTTCTAATAAATCCAGTCGGGCTGCTTCAGGCAGTCGTAAGATGAATTCATCGACGGTTGGTGTCTGCATGGGCGTTTTTGAGGCAATAAAATGAAAACCGAAGCCATACGCGCCTCGAAATATTTTCACATAAGGAAAAGACTTTTTAATCGAAGCGGCTACGGCCTGCAACATTTTCGGCTCTCCACCCGGGAACCACTGCTGCAATATGCCGGCTTCAACAAGGCGGCTTTTAGCCAAGTTATAGAACTCTTCCGAATAGAGAAGACTTGACCCTGCGGTCTCCGGCGGACAGGGTGGGTCCAATGTAATTACATCAAAGTGGTCACGTGTCCGTCTAAGGAATCGGCGGCCGTCGTCGATTACAATACGTGCATCTGGATGCTTCATGAAATTGTCTGCGTCTTGGCAAAAATACCCGAATGATTTTATTACACTGGGGACCAGCTCAACAGCAGTAGTTTGTATCTTCCAGTTTATCAGTGACCGGAAGGTTACCCCCATTCCGAAACAGATCACAAGAGCCGATTTCGGCTCTCTTTCGAGCATTGTCATAGGCAAATGCGCCATTACTTTAGTAATGATAGTTTTTGATCCCTGGTGCGTTCCATTGACCAGTAACTCCATTTTGTTTCCAATATGGCGCGCAATGACTGTCGCCGTGTGATCACGCAAAACCAGCCCATTTTTACCCGCAATCTGCTCTTCGAGACTTCTGCTTGCAAAAAAGGAAAAGGCTACCAAAACTCCCGCGAGCACAGTCAAGGCAACGGACCAAGTTCTGTTAAGATCCATTGATCTGATGTGCATTGCAAAAAATGCGAAAAACGGAAGGCCCATAACAATCATGCTCTGTGTCGAACTAAGCACCGGTAGCAGAAAATAAGATGCAAACAAAGGGCCGAGAATACAACCTAAAATGTTCAATGCGTACGCATATCCGGCACTCTGCGGCTGGCCCTGGGAGTATTCGTCGATCAGTTTCGGCGTTAGATATCCAAGAAAACCGCAAAACGGGGCGATACTGGCCAAAATTTTAACGGCGGAAACGTTAAAGCGGGGAGCATTTACTACAACAGGCAAAAAGACGGCCATCATAATCAAGCCCAACAGCGCCGGTGTCGACAAAACCGAATTGTTTTTCAGATGCCGGCGGTATGCAAACGAACCTATTGATGTAGATAAAAGATAAGTAAACAACAGAAAGGCAAACGAATAAACCTGAGTCTTAAGAACAGGTGTGTATGCACGAAACCATATAACCTCTAAGGCCATGGAAGTGAATCCGGTTGTAAATAAGATCGCATAAATAATTCTTTTTTTTGCACCCGTACCGGATACAGTACGGGCTTGGTGCTCTTCAGCCGTTGAGGTCGTGCCGGTTTCCGCGTCATAGGCACTTTTGTAGGGGTACCGGAGCCCCAATAGCAAGCCGGTGGCGGCCACTGTAAAATTTGCGCATCCGGCAACCAGCAAAGTATTCCAAAACCCTAAAAGCTCAATCATGACAAGCGCCGAGACGAGCGTTCCACTCATCGCTCCAAGTACGTTAGCCAAATAAAGAAATCCAAAGCTGGTTTTCTGAGAAAAATCGTTTTCTTTAATAAATGCCATCATAGTTGGAAACGTTGTGCCCATAAAGAAACACCAGGGTATTGTTGTCAGAACTATGACCAGGGCGGAACCGATTATATAGTTGGCCGAATCCATCGAGCCCATTACGAGCAGCAGACTTTCACCCCGATTAAACAAAAAGGGCACAAAAAATGCACCTATTCCGATGAGAAACTCCGAAAGGGCGTAAAAGTAAATTGCCGACAAACCGGTTCTGGCGGTAAGCCTAACAATCCAGCGCCCCCCTGCCCATGAACCTGCAGCAAGGCCAAGCATGAAAACAGAGATCAGAATCGACAAAACGGAGGTGAGGATTCCGAAGGAAGCGTAGGCTAATCTAATCCAGACTACTTGATAAAGCAGGCTGCAAAAGCCGGATATAAAGAAAAGACCGAAGATAACTTTGTCACGATTCATAGTAGTGATAAACCTTTGCAAACCCTACTGTGACGGCGTTTAAAAGGCCATGTCGTTTTCGTAAAGGGTAATATTCCCGTGGTGTATGCAAGCATCGCACGTGGCCTGATATTGGGGATGGACTCCGCGGTTTTTCATACTGTTGCTCAAATTGCGCCATAGCCGGTTTGATCCTCAATTAAGAGATCAGCAAAATCAAAAGCCTTGCGCATGCACTTGTCAATATCCATGTAAATAAACTCACCCGCGCGACCCAAGGTCGAAATCCCCTTACGCCCATTTATATGATCAAGAAGCTTATTGAGATTTTGCGCGTAGTCTTTACGATAAATAGGGTAAGCGTATGGTGCCTTTACAATCAAAAGGCGTTTTACATCCCCGGGAGCAAGAAAACCGTCCTTTGCCAAACTGCCGATACACATATCGAAAAGTTCTTCTTTGGAAGCCGACCACACCACACTGTCCCTCAAACACGGTATCTCCAGCATGAGGATATTATCACCCTCAGGGCTGGTGGCAGGGCTGAACTCATTCATGTCCGAAATACGATTATACGGCCGGTCCAGCACATAGATATAGCCGCAGTTAAGAATATTCTGTTTTTCCGTAACCATCCCCAGTGCTATAAGCGAACGATAATCCAGCCTTTTGGCTGATGCTTGTACTTCCGGCGGTGCGGCTGGGCTTAATATCTTGACAAACTGGTTGAGCGGAATCGTCGAAACAACATGAGAGCCCTCGATTTCCTTAAGTTCTCCTTCACATTCATACCTGACGCGAACCCGACCATTCGGCAATTCCTCCACTGCTGCGGCACTGCTGTTTATTTGAATCCGGGTCCCTGCGTCACGGGCCGCGTCGGTCACCCGCTCGGCAATTTCTGCAAAACCTGTATCCGGATAAAATGTGGGGAGCATTTCGCGTTCAATAAGCGAAGAACCTTTTTTGCCGATGGGCTTGAGCAAGAGCAGTCGAAGCGTATTAAGAAAGCTCATACGCGTATGGGTTGGAATAGTGCGTGACGACAACTCAGAACACGGCATTTTCCAGAATTGTTCGGTGTAGGGTTTAAAAAAGGTGCGGTACAAATGCTCCCCGAAATTTTCGATAGCCCAGTCTTCAACTGTTTCCTCTTCACCTATGGCGGATGATCGTTTTTTAGGCATAATCCTGCTTTTCATGAAACTCAGCCCTGCAAGTACTCCAGACCAGAAGCCCATCTGAAAAAGAACGCTGTTGGCACTGAGCGGATAGTCAAGATACCGGTCTTGATACAAAAATTTGACTTCTCGAGGTTTGGGGATCAACTTGTTGTCAAATAGTTCGAGGACAGTATCGACAATTTCGGAATCATCAGAAAAAAAAGAATGAGGACCGATATCCATGCAATATCCGTCCTTCCGCAGTGTCCCCGCCAATCCTCCAACCTCGCTTTCGGATTCAAGTACATGAACCTTAAGACCCTTGCTGCTCAACCTCCACGCCAGGCTTAACCCTGAAATACCGCCTCCTAATATTATAATCTTGTGTTCCATTGTTCTCCTTAAAAGTCCGTAAAATAATAAAATCGTGTTACGCTTTTATTGTATCTTTAAGTACATAAAGGCTCTGGTTCTCTTTGTATACTGAATAACATCGTCAAATAAAATATTAATATTAAAAAGTAATACTGATTTAAAAAAGATTGTTTTGAAAACATCAGAAAATTGGAAAATTGAAAAAGAACTACATATAACATAAATTTGATCTGTTTATATTCAGTGTTAAGTATCGATAGTTTTTTGAAAGAACAATAAACAGATACAACCATTGATGAAAGCAAAATCATTGTATTAGGAAAACCGGAATATAATTTTATATTTAAATATCTTAATAGTAAAACAGCAATGCTGATACTGTCTTCACGAAACGGTTGCTTTAATTCATACAGGATTATACTGTCGATAAAACCATTAAAGTCCCATAACGCATAAAATGCTAACGGTAATATTACAATCCCGCCCGTCACAAAATATAATCTCCAATCTCTAATGTTCATAATAAATAAAAATGGTATAAGATAGATAACGGAATACTGTTTTAGAGAAAGAAAAATACCAAGGGCTGCATAAGATGCGACTGTTTTTTTATTTATAAAAAAATAGATGAAAAGGATTAGAAAAAAGCCTATACTCATATCTGTCCAGGCGAGAAATATCAAGTGCAGTTGTGCAGGAAAAGCCAATGGGATAAAAGCCATCATTTTATGGGTATTATCAGAAAGTGTGGGGAAATTTTGTGAACAAATATTTCTCATCAAAAGAGGACACATACAAAAAAGTATCGCGCCAATCATCCTGATATCGCCCAGTAACGCTCCAATTGCACTTAGTGCTATAGTTACGGGAGGCGCAGATTGAAAAGGGACATATTTTAAAAAGACCGGGTCGTCATAATATAAAAGCTTGATCTGTTCGGGAGGATAAATCTGAGTATATATATTTGAATATGGATTCTTGAAAGCAAGGAAATATTCTACGGCCTCTTTTAAATGCACATATACATCAATACGAGGATTCGGCACAAAAAAAATAAACAGTGTATGCATTATTAAAATAGAAATGCAGGCAATACACAAATTGTTTTTTGTAAAAAACGGAATGAATTTAAATAGACCGGCAATACAAATCAGAAAAACAATGAAACACAGACATATTAATATATTAACTGATACTGGAAGAAAGTGATGATAATTTTCCAGATTAGCAATAATATTGTCAAATTCAAATGCCGTTAAAACTATTAGAAGAGCGCCAAGTATTTCGGAGCTGAACTCAATAACATTGTCCGCTTGCATATATTTAAAGAAATAATAGAGTATAGCGCAGTAGGGAATTACCAAAGGAGCGATGGTATGCGCATTGAAAAGCCCTATCATATGGGTTGATAAAACGAACAAAAAATAGAAAAATACAAAATAAACCATTTGTTTAAACTCTATCTTCGCTTTAATCGTATTTGGTTAATAAAACACTCCGATTTGATTAAGAGTTTAGCACACGTGAGATGGGAATGTAAATTCCATTTAGATTCGGATTTTATCTTGACACTAAATCGATAATCCTTAATCATGTTGACGATACTATAGATGGCAAAGATTCGTATGTAAAGATATGTTGAAAAAAGAAGAGTTCCCGAAGGGTTGTCAATCCTTGCACCTCCTCAACAAACGACGAAAGATATGGCAATCTAAAAAGATTATAAAAACGCTGTACCATAAGTGGTACCGGACGATAAAAGCTAACCTGAATCCGGGCTTAATCCTGGAAATCGGAGGAGGGAGTGGAAATCTAAAGGAATTTCTTCCCCATGTAATCAGTTCCGATAGACTCCTTGTACCCTGGTTGGATGCGGTGCTCGATGCTCACGATTTGCCTGTTAAAGATGAGAGCCTGGACAATATTGTCCTTTTCGATGTTCTTCATCATCTTATGGAACCGGTACAATTTTTTTCCGAAGCTCAAAGAGTTCTGAAGCAAAATGGGAGGATCATCTTGATGGAGCCCTATATTGCCTGGGCTTCTTTTTTGATTTATAAGTTCCTGCACTCAGAAGGTTTGAGCTGGAATGTTGACCCATTTAAAACAAAATTTTCAAAAAAAGACAAAAATCACTTTAACGGCAACCAGGCCATACCGACTTTAATGTTTGAAAAATATATAAATCGGTTCGCTGCAAATTTTCCCGGCCTCAAAATCATCAAACAAGAGCGGATCGATTTTGTTGTCTATCCTTTAAGCGGCGGATTCCACAATCCCAGCTTATGCCCGCAATTTTTATATCCAGCCCTAGAGTATCTGGAAAAGCTATTATATCCTCTAAATCGCTTCTTGGCCTTTCGAATCTTTGTGGTCATCATAAAAACATAAGCGGCCGCAGGTTCAGGGTTGCTTTTCTTTTTTAACCTTTACTAACTACTCAAGTTTCGCACCCTCTTTTGTTGCTGAGTTAAAGATATGATTGGTCTTAGCAAACAAATGATGGCTGCATTACGGAGGTCCTGTTGTTTTCGCAAAGGGTGATATGCCGGTCGGATACGAAAGCGTTGCCCGTGGCCCGATATTTGGGATGGCTTCCGTGGCTTTTCATGATATCTCAAAGCATCACACCATCTCAAATATCAGGCCACATCGCCATGGTGGTATTCATATCGCCCTTTACGGAAATGACAGGACCGGAGTCAATCGGCGACTACGTTGCACTCTTTTACCGGCCTGCTCCTCGACACCAGGTGCTGCCTGCAGGACAGAACGCCCCCTTTAGGACGGAGAGCTTCGCTCATTGACCTTTCTGCTGATCCCGCAAAGCGTTTTTAAGATTGTTTTTTGCATTGACATCATTAGGCTTTATTCTTAGCGCCTCTTGAAAATGGTAAATCGCCCCCTCGATTTTACCTTTTCCAATAAGAGCAATAGCCAGGTTGGTGTGCGCGGCCGCATAATCAGGATTTATATGCAACACCGTCAAATAATGCTCAATGGCTTCATCTACACGCCCCTGCCTCGTCCGCACAGCACCCAGATTGTAATGTGCGCTCAGGTAATAAGGCTGTATACGCAACGATTCTGAATAATGGCCGACGGCTTCGTCTATACGGCCTTGCTTGGATAGAGCTGCACCCAGGTTAAAATGCGCCAGGGAATTGTTGGAAGTCACCTTAAGAGCATGTTCAAAAAGTGTAACACTATTTTTCCAAAATTGTATCTGTTGCCACGTGGTTACCATCAAAATTGTAAGAAGAACAGTTGCGGTTGCGGCAAGCCATATCTTTGTGTGGCGCCAACGCAGAAAAATTTCGGGCAAGCCCCAGGCAATCAAAATATACAATCCAATGAGCGGCACATACGCAAAACGATCGGCCATTGACGGCCATAAACCCACCTGAACCAATCCGCTGACCGGTACAAGGGTGCCGAGATACCACAGCCATCCAACTAATAGATAAGGCCGCCGCCTCACCGCTCCAAGGGCTGCCGCTGAAACGCACATCAACAAAAATCCGGCTCCTACAGTTTGCATTACAGGCACATGTTCAGGATATGGATATAAAGGGGCAAGCTTTAACGGCCACAGCATTTTTCCAATATATACGATATAAGAAACCAAAGCGTTGGCTATCCGAAGTGACACCGGCACGGTTTCCGGAGAAATTATACCTCCATGGGGCTCAAGAGATGATAAATTGATATGGATCAAAACAAATGAAAGCATTAGAAAGGGGGCTTTTTCCAATACAATAAAATAACCATGGGGCACTCGACAGCCCAAAAAATCAACTTGCTTTTTCCGGGCAGCATCATCGCCTCCGAATTGCCCCAGCTGCAGGCGGTTAAGCGGCCAGAAGTCGAGCAAAAGCAGGACAAAAGGCAGGGTCACCAGCATCGGCTTGGCCATGAGACCCGCCGTGAAGCATAAAAACGTCAGCATGTATCTGGTGAGACAAGGTCGCTTTGCATAATAAACATATGCCAGCAGGGTTAGCATCCAGAATAAGGTGCTCAAAACGTTTTTGCGCGCCGCCACCCAGGCCACCGACTCCACATTAATTGGGTGCAGGCCGAACAGCACAGCGACAAAGGCGCTCCTCCAGCACATTCCTGTGCACCGATTCAACACCCAAAACAACAAAAACGTGTTTACAAGATGAAAAAACAGATTAGCAAGATGATGTCTGCCGGGCCTTAATCCGAATAACTGGCAATCCAGCATATGAGAAAGCCATGTTAAGGGCTGCCAGTATGAACCTTCCTTATCCTTAAAACTGAAAGCCCAAAAGATACTTTCCAAAGTGAGTCCGGATGTAACAAAGCGATTCTCGGTTACATACCTGTTGTCGTCGAAATTAACAAATTCGTGATTGCCGACCTGCCAATACACGACCAATGTAATAATTACCAAAAACAGACCGATAAAAATATTACGGCGTTTGCTGAGCAAAGATGTATTAGTCACGTTTCAAATTATGGATCATCTCCAAATTAGTTGGAGTAAAATAGGGTAAAATGGTTTTTGCTTTAAA
>JACNIG010000085.1 GCA_014383215.1 Candidatus Desulfatibia vada
GTTTCTATGAATATTCTGAAAATGCTTCCGAGAAGTTCGGGGAACAAGTAAATCGGGGCATTATGAAAGTGAGAAAAGCGTTAAAACAGGTTTAGAACCCGATGAATGCAGCGCAACTGTATCATTGCGATCTTGCAACATCGGCATTTTCTGAAAAGCGGTGCTAAACCCCTTGAACCGGCCCATTGCGCTCAGGTTCCGGAGGTACCTCTGACCATCTTGTCCCAGAACTTCTTTTCCTGCTCCCGCCAATTGGTACCGTGGAATCGCCTGTCGTAGAATGTTGCAAACCTGTCAAACCATTTAATCCACGAATTCGTTTTCTTATCCCTGGCTTCGATAACATCCGCCACAAAGAGATGAATATTTCCCATCTCCTCCTTCGGCGCAAAATAGGCGGCCCCTTCCTCCGCGGATCGTTTGAGACTTTCTTCTGTAAGGGAGTGTGCCGTTAACATGAGGGCGGGGACCTTCTTTTTTTTCGCAATCTCGAGAAGTTCAAATCCCTTCACTCCCATAATGTCCAACACGGCCAGATCATACTTACCCTCTTCGAGTTGAGTCTTTCCATCTTCGAAAGTGGTGGCAGTGTCGATCTTACACATATCTAAAAGCTCGATCAACTCTTCCAGAACATCCTCCTCGTCATCCACAATGAGTAATTTCCTGCCCCTTATGAGTTCTTCCGCATCCATTCTGCATTCCTCCGCTTCACGATGTCCCCTGGTAACACATTATTGGACCTTATATCCGCCATCAATCATGATTGTGTTTCCCGTCACAAAATCAGACGCCTTTGATGACAGGTAAATAATTGCGCCTGATAGATCTTCAGGTTTACCTATCCGTTCCAGAGGCGTTCTATTAATCCACAAATCAAAGTATTCTTTGTCTTCGAGCCTTTTTCGGGTAAGATCGGTTTCGATGATGCCTGGGGCTATTGCGTTAACATTGATATTGTATTTACCCCATTCTGCGGCAGAGATGCATTGGATCCCCGCATTATTAATCAAAATATCTATCCTGCCAAAATGATCGGTGACCTTGCTGATCATTTCCTGGACGTCATTTGCATTGGTCACATCCAATTTAACGCCAAGCGCCCTGTGGCCCCTTTCTTCAATCTCTTTAACAACATCTTCTGCAAGGGAAGTCAGTATATCAGCAATGACCACGTCAGCCCCGGCATCGGCTAATTCTATCTTCCCGGTCTTGCCATTTCTTTGAGCGCCCATGGAACCGGGGACGGGAATATTGACAAGATACTGCGTCCCATTCGGTATCACTTCGAGTAAATTAGAGCCGGAAGCCAAAGTACAATTTGGGGAAAGACCAAAATCAGGATGAGGCCTACGACCTGAATGCACATGAATTGCATCATACCTTTATAGATGTCTTTTAAATCCCACTCAGGCACGACGCCTTTAAGGAAGTAGGCGGATAACGCTACCGGTGGCGATAACCAAGCGGTCTGCAGATTAACGGCAACCAAAATGCCGAACCATAACATGTTAAATCCCAGCTCATCAACGAGCGGCAGCAGTATGGGAATGACGATGAGTACGATGGGAACCCACTCCAGCGGCCATCCGAGCAGGAAGATGAGCGCCATGATGATAAGCAGAATGATCATGGGTGCCATGTCGAGCCCAAGCAGGAAATTAGTAATCATCGTGGGTGTACCGAGTCGTGAGAAAACGGCGCCAAAAAAATTGGAGGCCGCCACGAGGACGAGCACCAGAACAGAAATTTCGAGTGTCTTTAAACAGGCGTTATATAGCCCGGCCAAGGTCAGTTTTCGATAGCAAAGCGTCAGGAAAAGGGCTCCGAATGCGCCCATGCCCGCACCTTCGCTGGGCGTTGCGAAGCCGAACATGATGCTGCCGAGGGCAAAACCGACGAGTGCCGCCGGCGGTACGAGCCCCTTTAGAAACTCCATGAATACCACTTTCATGTCGTCCGCCCGTTCTTCCACCGGCAGCACCGGGCCGAGCGCGGGATTAATCCAGCAGCGAATCATTACGTAAGCAGCATAGAGGGCTGCCATCATAATGCCTGGAATGATGGCGGCCGCAAAGAGGTCCGTGACGGGAACTTCCAGAACAGGTCCCATAACCACAAGCATGATGCTTGGCGGAATCAGAATTCCAAGTGTCCCTCCGGCGGTGATGGTGCCAGCGGCCAACTTTACATCGTAATTGGAACGGTTCATGGTTTTGGCCGACATAATGCCCAAGATCGTTACCGAGGCGCCGACGATCCCTGTAGCAGCGGCAAAGATGGTGGATACGAACAGAACAGCCAGAAACAGAGCGCCCCTGACACGGGAAAGCATCAACTGAATGGCCTGAAAAAGACGCTCCATGAGCCCTGCCTGTTCCATTAGAATGCCCATAAATATGAATAATGGCACCGCTGCCAGCGTCTGCTCCATCATGACCGAGTAAAACTGATAGGTCATCAGGTAGAAAACGAGGTTGCCAAATCCGAGATAACCGAAAACAAACCCCAGAAAGATTAAGGTGAACGAAATTGGAAACCCTAAGAAGAGGGACACCAACATAAAACCGATCATGATCAGACCAATGATTTCAGGAGTCATTATGCAGGCCACCTCCCTTTAGTTGCAGCATAGAAGCATTTCAAGAGTTCTGAGATGCCCTGAATCAACAAGAATAGCACCCCTATGGGAAGGACGGTCTTTATGGGAAAAACATACGGCATCCAGGCGGTATCCATGCCCCGCTCAAACCTCATCCACGACTCCCAGGCAAATTCGGTGGACATCCAGGCAAATACCAGAAGACCGGGGAAATAGAAGAGTATGTAGAGCGTACCATCGACCATTCCCTGGGTTTTTTCCGGCCAGTTCCGATAGATGAAGTCGGCCCGAATATGGACGCCCCTGGAAAGCCCGTAACCGGCGCCGAGCATAAACAAGGCACCGTAAAGCATGCGGCTCATGTCATAGGCCCACATGGTTGGCGCTGTAAATAAATAACGTACCATGATCTCATAAACCATTGCAGCAAACAACGGGATGGTGAGCCAGCATACAATCCGTCCGGTCCAAAGGCTGAACAGGTCTATCCACGTGATGGTGGAAGCCATCCAGGGGGCCATATCATCGGGCAAGTCCCCCGGCTCCCCTGACCTGCGCTCGGCGATGAGCTCGTCGGCAATTTCCAGCTTTTCCGGAACCGGTTCGGCAGCGGATACATCGGCAATGTTCGACATGATCTAAAACCCCGGCTTTGTATTGAGAAGAGAACCGTAAAGGTCCTCCTCTCAAGGGTTATGGTTTTATCAATCTCAGCGGGTTATTTCTTTTTTTTCTGGTTGGCGTAGGCCATACCGAGCTTGGCGTTGGTCGTTTGAGCACCGGCCCAGAACGGAACCGCGATATCGGCAAAATCCCTCTGTGACTCCCACACTTTCTTGAAGAAAGGGTCTTGCTTTTTGTATTTATTCATGCTCTTCATGACCGCAGCCATGTACTCAGTAAAATATTCTGGGGGCGTATCCATCAGGATGACGCCGTCTTCTTCAACAAGTTTTTTGAGCGCCTTACCGTTTTCATAGATCCGGTAAGCCAAGGATCGCATCAGGGAAGCGTCCGCACAGACTTCCATGGCCTTTCTTTGCTCATCTGTCATACTTTTCCAGACATCCCCGTTAATATACAGGTCAGCGTTTACCACAACCTGGTGCAAGCCCTGCAGGTAGTAGTACTTTAACACTTTCTGGAAACCAAAAATGCTGTCAGGCTTTGGACAGCACCATTCGGCCGCGTCAATCACGCCTTTTTCAAGGGCCGGCAAAATGTCGCCGCCACCCATGGATACCGCCGCTACGCCGATGTCATTGTAGGTTTGACCGGGAATACCGGGAGGTGTTCGGAAACGTAATTTGCGGAAGTCATCCATGCTGTTGATGGGTTTCTTGAACCAACCGAGCGCTTCCGGGCCCACGGGCTGCAGGATTAAACCGTGGACATTCATTTTCATCTCTTTCCACAGCTGATTATAAAGCGCCTTGCCGCCCCCGTACATATACCACGAAATCCAGGCAATATTGTCAATGCCAAGTCCTGAACCGGCGGTGGGGGAACCAAAAAGCATGGCCGCGGGACTATAACCGGACCAATAATGGGTCCATGCAAAACCACCCTCGATCAAGCCCTTGCTGACCGCTTCAAGGGTTTCTGAAACAGCAACAACGGCCCCTGCCGGCAGTACTTCAATTTGAACCGTGTTGTTGGTCAACGCGGCAACGTTTTTAGCATAGTCTTTCAGCATTACGACTTCATCCGCCTTAGTAGGAATAACGGCCTGCACCCGTATCTTTACCGTTTTCGCTAACGCGGCGGTGTTAAACAGAAAAAGCACTCCTATGAAGACCCCAATGAACCCCAATAACGGTTTGCGCATTTTTCTCCTCCTTTTTTTTGTTGTACCAGTTGGTTGCCTCGACATTAAATCATTACACAATCCTGACACTCAGACAGGCCGATATAAATCCACACATTGGCATTCTAACCGGCCTGCTTCTTGTATCACCCCCTTTTTTTGTTGATTTTACGTTCTCCCATGATAACCGGAAAAGCTAATGGAGTAAAGAAATAACATATAATAGCTAACGGCTAACCGCTGATTGCATTTTTCGGGTGTCAGGGAATAAGGACGATCTTAGCCGCTGCCGTACGTCCTTCATCCAGATCCTGAAAGGCTTGCGCACCCTCTGAAAGCGGCCGGGTTTCCACCCAGTTCAAATCACCCAGCAGACCGCTCTCGATCGCCTGCACGGCCGCCCGCACATCCGCAGGCGTATAGCAGTAGACGCCCAACAATTTGACCTCGAACAGGGTGAGTTTGCGGATATCGAACACTCCCTCGGTGTCCATCAAACCGATGTGCACAAGTATGCCGCCGGTTTTTACGGCCGCCATGGCCGGTTTACGGGTTACCCCGCCGCCAACGGCATCGATCACCAGATCATAGGCATCATTTTCGAGTGCGGGATCGTTGATCGGATCGTGTACACGGCAGCCCGCATGGGCCACCAGGCTTTCCCGTCGCAGGGGGTTGGTTTCCGATATCACCAGCCGGTTGCAGCCGTAGCCCCGCAGAAAAAGGGCGGCCAGAAACCCCACAGCCCCGCCGCCGATAATCAGGGTATTGAGTTCCGCCAGGGGACGGTTGGACGCCTCCCTGGCCAGATTCAAGGCGTGAAGGGCCGTGGCCGCCGGTTCGGTAATCGAAGCATGTACGGCGCTCATGGAATCGGGCATATGAATAATATTTCTGGACGGGATGGTGACATATTCAGCATAGGCCCCGGCCAGGCGCATGCCGATCAGCTCACGGGCGTCACACAGGTTGGAACGGCCTGTGTCGCAGGATTCACATTGGCCGCAGGTGATGAGCGGATTGATCACAACGCGCCGTCCGGCATCCGGGCCGGAAACCAGGCTGCCGGCCACTTCATGGCCGAGAATCAACGGCGGGACGCGACGCGGGTCCTTGCCGTGATAGGCGTGCATGTCGGACCCGCAGATGCCTGTGGCCTCTACCTTCATCAGCACATCGCCCGGTGCGGGCACAGGATCCGGCTCATCCCTGTAAATGATCTGCTTTGTATCGGTATATACCAATGCTTTCATGAAATCTCACTCCACTTCGAATTATACTGCACTGAGGCCACAGTCACGGCAGATGCCCCGCAGCATTATTTGGCAGTCCACCCGCCATCCAGGGCAATGGTTTGTCCGGTGATGTAGTCTGAAGCACGGGAGGCCAGAAAAATTGTCAATCCATTTAGATCCTCCAATTCACCGTTGCGGCCAATGATCGTCTGTCCGGCAAGGGCATTGATTATTTTCTGATCATCAAAAAAAGACGCTGTCAGCCCTGTTTTGAAAAAGCCCGGTGCGATGGCATTGCAGGTAATACCGCTCATGTTTCCAGACCAGGCCTCTGCCATGGCACGGGTCAACTGCATCACACCCCCTTTGGATGCACCGTATGGCGCGCTATTGGGGAATGCGCGCGTTGACTGCAGAGAAGCGATATTGATAATTTTCCCCCATCCTTTTTCCTGCATGGCAGGTATAAGCAACCGTCCAAGAAAAAAAGGCGCAGTCAAATTGATGGCGATTGTTTTGTTCCAGGTTTTTTCACTTACCTTATCCCAGGGTTCACGCAAATTAACCCCGGCAGCGTTTACCAGGATATCAGGCGGCCCAAAAAATGATGCCGCATTTTCCACTACCCCCGGCAATTCATCGAACCTGCTCACATCGCAGGTCACATAGGCTGCTTTTCCGCCCGCCTGCTCTACTTGGGTGACCGCTTCCTGAAGCGCATCCTCTTCCTGTTCGAGTGCGGCATGAACGACAGCGGCGCCGGCAGCTGCCAGAGCCGAAGCAATGGCGCGGCCAATACCGGAACTCCCCCCTGTAACCAGGGCCACCCTGCCAGTTAACTCAAAAAGTTCGTTTATCATGCTCATTTCAATTCTCCCAGATGGAAAGTCTCACCCGGAAAATACTTGGCCAAACGGGCATCAGACGTGCGGGCATGGGCCTCCATACCTTCCAACCGGGAAATACGGGCGGAAACGGCTCCAATCTGTCGATTCGCTTCTCGAGTCAATCGCTGGTAGGTGACTGTTTTAATAAATTTACCGGCACTCAACCCGCCGGAGTAACGACCGGCTTTCTTAGTGGGCAAAATATGGTTGGGGCCGGATGTCTTATCGCCGTAGGCCACCGTCGATTCTTCACCCAAAAAGAGGGAACCGTAATTGGTCAACCTGCCAAGCCACCAGTCGAGATCTTCGGCCTGAATCTCTAAATGCTCCGATGCGTATTCATCACTCACAACCGCGGCTTCTTCCCTCGTGGAAACCACGATCACTTCTCCATAATCGCGCCAGGAAGCCTCGGACACCTCGGGAGCCGGCAATGCAGCAATGACCTCGGGAACTTTTTTCATCACTTCCCGGGCCAGCTCTTCTGATGTGGCAATCAGCACGGCCGGTGAGTCATAACCGTGTTCCGCCTGCCCCACCAGATCGGAGGCCACAATGTCGGGATCCGCCGTCTCATCCGCGATCACAAGGATTTCAGATGGACCTGCAAACACATCGATGCCCACTTCCCCGTAAAGAATCCGTTTGGCTTCCGCGACAAATTTATTGCCAGGCCCCACCAGGATGTCCGCGGGTTTCCCGGTAAAAATCCCATAGGCCATGGCGGCCACAGCCTGTACACCCCCTAAGGTCATGATCACATCCGGTTTAGAAACCGACATGGCATAGAGAATAGAAGGATGAATGCCGCCCCCATGGTGGGAAGGAGAGCAGGCAACAACATAAGGGACCCCGGATGCTTTGGCCGTGGCAATGCTCATGAGGGCCGATGCCGCATGGGCGAAGCGTCCTCCCGGCACATAACACCCAGCGACGTTTACGGGAATCAGCTTTTGCCCGGCCACAACGCCGGGATACAGCTCCGTTTCAAATTCAAGCATGCTATCCCGTTGCATTTTGGCGAAATTATATACCTGCTCATGTGCAAACTGAATATCATCTTGGGTGCGCTGGTCCAGACTCGCCGCCGCCTTATCAATATCTTCCTGGGTAATAATGAAATCACCGGTCCACTTGTCTAATTTCTCGGCATATTTTTTTATGGCCTCTTCACCGTTTTCCTTAATATCGTCCAGCATGTTAACGACGATCTCACGGGTTTGGCCTTCATCGGTTTCCGCGGTTTTTGTCGCTTTTTTAAGGTAATTGATACTCATACTTATTCTCCTTATCTGAACTTATTAAGATCAGCCTATTCATCCGACGCTCAACTATAATGGCCATGAAACACCGGGTCCATGGCGCCGTTTATGCACTCTCGTAAAGTTTGGTGAGCACGAATTCCTCGTGACCCAGAACTTCCTGTGCCGTCAGGCGGCCTTCGCAGGTACGAACCAACATTTTGAGCAGGTTGTCGCCGGACTCGTCAAGGGTCATTTCACCCCGCAAGATGGCAGAGCAGTCATAATCGATGTGCTCGGACATATCGCCTGCCGTGCGCGGATTGGCGGTCAGTTTAATAACCGGCTCGATGGGGTTCCCAATGATGTTGCCCTGGCCGGTGGGAAAGAGATGGGCCACAAAGCCGGCCGCCGCCCACAGCGTAACCGCTTCGGCCGCGGCGCTGGAAGAGTCCATGTACCACAGTCCCGGCCCGGTAGGGGCTACTGCCTTGTCCAGGGCACCCACATATTTGCATTTTTTACCGATTTTCTGGAGGTTGCCGAACGCTTTTTCCTCGATGGTGGTCAGGCCGCCGGCGATATTACCCTTGGTGGGCTGGGAACCGGAAAGGTCATCGGTTTTGTTGCGGTCGATCATCTCGGCATAACGGTCAAAAAGCGCCA
>JACNIG010000414.1 GCA_014383215.1 Candidatus Desulfatibia vada
ACTCAGACTCTTTGGCGCGGTATTCAGCGTCTGGATACTGCGACTGAAATGTATGTTATTCTTACGAATCGAGATCCTCCTCATCCGCTACAGTCTGGCCCTTAGCCCACGGTGTTAAGTGTGTGTAAAGATCAGCCCTTTGGGCCATGTCAGAGCTCTCCGGTTCTGCCTTGGAGTTTTGTGTCTAAAATCACAAATTCCAAGCACCAAATTATAAATAAATCTCAAATTCCAATATTCAATGACCAAACCTTTCAGGACGAGACATTGTTTGGATTTTCGAATTTCGGTCACGCGCAGCGCAGGCGCTTGCGCCGCGTGTTGGTATTTGTTTGATATTTGTTATTTGGAATTTAATTTGCTCCATTTGAGATAGATGCACCCCGATGGGGTGAAATCAAAGCTTGGTCCTCTGAGCCAGGATTCTTTACATATTCAGGTTACTCGTCAAGATGCAGAATCTCTGTACCGTCAGGTATTTTAAAGGTAAACAGGGCGTCGTCGAGGTTCTGATGGAACTGAATATTGTTCAATTCAATGCGGGTTTTGTCATCGTACGAGTTATAAGTGACGATACGAACAATATCAAATGTTTTTGTTGAAATAGAAAGATGTATCAAAGACAAGTCGAATGTTTGTTCAAGAGGCAACAGTTTCAGCAAATAGCTGTCGTTTTGGAGCGCATTTGAGAGAGTTATATAAAACTTGTTGCGTAATAACCTGATATCTGAAAGAAACCCGGCCCCCTTGCCGTTTCTGAAAAAATCAGGGGCTTTGCCGATCATAACCTGCTGATCTTCGGGCCGGTAGATCCATAAGGTGCTGCCGTTCGTGATAATAGTTTGCGGTTCCGGTTTTTGGTACTCCCACCTCATCATGCCGGGACGTTTAACGAAAATTCGGCCCGAGGCCGTATCCGTGATATCCATTGCTGTTATAGTTGAAACCTGAAAAAAGCGGGCTTCAAAGCCGGTAGCGGCATAACGTTTTTCAACGCGGTCTATGACTTCATCCAGCGACAGCTTGGGCGACGCCTTGTTTGCATTTAGTGTCCGGGGAGCATCCTGGCATAAGGCCGTCTGGGCCCAAAAAAATACAAGGCTAAATAACAAGAACAGAATTCGCTTGGGTTTCATCAGCAATCTCCACATAGTTATTATTGTAACCTAATCGAGCGAATCGCTCGATGTCCGTTGTTTGTTGTCTGTTGTCCGTAGTTACTTTAGAGGAATTAAAATCTTGATTTATAAATCTTCAGCCAAAGTGTCTCATAACGCCGGATAAACCGAGTTGTGTTTACAACTGACAACGGACAACAAACAACGGACAGATTGAGTTTTAACTCAAGGGTGTAATTTCGCTTTAATTGGAGTATTGCCTGACTTTTTCGGGCCAACCCGAATTAAGGCATAACCCCGTACTGCTTGAGCTTTTTATGCAGCGTTTTTCTGGTGATGCCAAGGCGGCGCGCGGCTTCGCTTTTGTTACCGTCCACAGCTTCCAGGGTGCGTAAAATGGTGGCTTTTTCAACCTCATCAAGAGGCATGTCGATGTCAATAGGGTTCAAAGCCAGCAGGGTCTCCTCCGGCTGCCGCGCACCATCTTGCATGAGCGTTAGGTCCTGCTCGTCAAGATATTCGGAGCGCGTCAGCACGACACCCCTTTCAACAGCATTCATCAGTTCGCGTACATTGCCGGGCCAGTGATACCTAATCAACTGATCCATGGTTTGGGGTGTAAAGCCCTTGACCTCTTTGCGATTTTTTTCGGTAAACACTTCCAAAAAATGCCTGGCCAGCAACGGGATGTCATCCCTTCTCTCTCTTAACGGCGGGAGCTTTAGGCTGACGACGTTTAGGCGGTAGTAAAGATCTTCCCGGAACAACCCTTTCAAGATCAGATCCAAAAGATTTTGGTTGGTGGCCACGATTAGTCTTACGTCTACCTTGATCACCGTATCCCCGCCCACACGGGTGATCTCTCTTTCCTGCAGTACCCGCAACAGTTTTACCTGCATGGTCAGCGGCATTTCACTGACTTCGTCCAGAAACAGGCTGCCCCCGTTGGCTTGAAAAAAGCGTCCTTCTTTGAGGCGGTCAGCACCTGTAAAAGATCCTTTTTCATGCCCGAAAAGTTCCGATTCCAGGAGCGTTTCCGTAATGGCCGCGCAGTTGATTTTGATAAAAGGACCGTCTTTTCTGGGGCTGTTAAAATGGATTGCCCCGGCAATCAATTCCTTGCCCGTGCCTGATTCACCGGTGATCATCACGGTTGCCTCGGAAGGGGCCACATGGGCTACCGTTTCCAGAAGGTTAACCATGGCCGGACTGCGTCCAATAATGTTGCGGATGTCAAAATGCCGGCCCAGGCTTTCTTTCAGGATGCGGTTTTCTTCTTTTAGCTGGGTGTGCTCCATGGCTCTTTCCAGTGTGAGACGCAGTTTGTCGAAATCAAGAGGTTTGGTCAAATAATCGTAGGCGCCTTTTTTTAGAGCTTCGATAGCGGTTTCAACAGATGAATAAGCGGTCATAATGGTTACCGGTATAGAGGGGTTAAAGGCTTTAATCTGCTCTAGAGCCTCGATACCGGAAACCTTTAACATGCGCACATCCATCAAAACCAGGTCAAAGGGGCGCTGCTGCACTTGTTCGATAGCAGCAGAGCCGTCATCGGCCTCGACAATGTCATATCCCCATCCACCAACGAGGGTTCGTAACATGGTGCGATGGGCGCTGTCGTCATCAACGATCAGTATAGTATTTTTTGTTTTCATCGTCTTTCTCTTCTTTTGTGAGCGTTCACAGGTTCAGAGTTCAGAAGTTTCCGCCTTCGCCGGGCTACGGCGGGACAGGCAGGGTTGTAAGGTAAATACTGCTTTTATTAACCTCTGAACCCAGAACGGTGAACCTTGAACCTTTGAACCCGGAACCTGTGAACGGTTACCTTTAAGCGTTCGGCAAAAAGATAGTAAAAGTGGTGCCCTGGTCGGGTTGACTTTCAACCTTTATTTCGCCCTGGTGGGCTTCAATAATATTGTGGACAATCGCCAGTCCAAGGCCCGTACCGGCTGTTTTGGTGGTAAAATATGGATCAAAAATGTGAGCCAGATCATCTTGGCTGATGCCGGCACCGCTATCGGAGATCCGCATTTCCACCCCTTTTTTATCGGCGTTCACTGCAAGCCCAACGGAAAGGGTTCCGCCGCTATCCATCGATTCGATGGCATTTAGATAAAGGTTCAAAAGAACCTGGCTGATTCTGTCGGGATCAATATAGACTTCATCAATTTCAGGTGCAAGGGTAGTGTGAATTGTTACGTTTGCCTCTGAAGCTTGATTTGCTATGAGTTCAATAGAGTTTTCTAAATAGCTTTTGATTTGAATCGGTTTTCTTGCAATTGTAATCGGACGGGCAAACTCATGAAGCTCGCCGACAACCCGGTTTAAGCGATCTACTTCCTGAATCATCAGGTTTGAAATATGCTGATCTTCAGGTATGTCATGATATCTTTCCTTGAAATAGGTGGCAAAGCCTTTAATGGAACTTAACGGATTGCGGATTTCATGGGCAACACCGGCTGCCAGCTTGCCCACGGATGCCAGGCGCTGGCTTCTGGCAATCTCCTTTCTCAAAGCACGCACTTCGCTGAGATCTTTAAACAACAGAACATACCCAAGAAACGTCTCGCTCTCATCATAAAGTAAGGTGGCGCCGACTTCCAAAGGAATTTTTTTGCCATTTTTAACGATGCAGTCGATCTCCTTTTCAACAATCCCTTTTTCCAAATCGATGTTGTTTAGCAGCTTCATAAGCTCCCCCGGGAGAACTTGCTCGGCATCCTCTCCGATGGTTTCGTGCAATGAAAGCTGCATAACCGCTGCAGCCACATTATTGAAAGAAGTAACCTTTTTCTTGTCGTCTAATACTAAAAGGCCGATGGGCATGTTCTCGACGACATTATCGGAAAAAGCTTTAATCCTGGAGAGGGACGTTTTTGTGGCACGATAGCTCTGGGCTAAAAAAAGCAAAATAATGCCGGTAAATCCGATAAAAAGCAATATCAGACCCATGACAACCGCATGTTTGGTGTCGGATTTAATGGCCTCGTCAATCGTACTCATATCCAGACCCACAAAAATAATGAATTCTGCAGGAGTTATGGATATGCGGGAGTTACCGCTTTGTTCCATCCACAATTGCATCATCATGTGGCCGCGACGCATCCCCATAGGTCCGCCGTCAGATGCAAGCCTTCGAAAGACTTCAAATATTTTTTTGTTGCCGGGCTTTGATAAAAGGCGCCACTGCACCGACTTAAAGCTCGTATTTTTTAGATCCAAGCCTTTGCCGTAGATTTTACCGATATGTGCAGGGTTGTTGTGTACCATGACAACCCCATTGATATCGGTGACAAACAGATGCAGAATGTCAGGTTGCTGAGCCGTTTCGGTAAGAAGCTTTTGAAGCTGGCGTCCGCTCCAGCGCATTCCAATGCCTGTACGGGCGCCGGCTTCAAAAGACCTTATCAAAGCCGCGCCTTTTTCCAGCAAGAGGCGAGTGCTGTTCTCCTTCTGGCGGTTTATACTTTGCATGGTCATAAATGCAAATATGGGAAAAAGCACCGCCACGGCGCCGATAAATATCCAAGCCGGCACTGCGGTCCAGAGTCTTTTATGGAAGGCTTTGAGGGTCATGGTGCTTTTAATTGCAATATCAATGCCATGAAAAATAAATCGCAAAACCGGCAAATCGATTGGTTTTGCACTTAAAGCAATGGATAATTTTTACCCATTTTGGACGTTCTATTCTGCATTCCTGGATACTTAGTATCCACCATTTGGTTTTTGGGAGCAAGAACATTTTTCATTATAGTATCATTCGGTCAATCCGGTCCGGGCTAAGAGTCGGTGATTTTTTTGTTAAATGGCAGTAAATTTGTTAATCTGCTGATAAAATTATATGTAACCCTGAAGGGGAACTCTAAATTTGATTTGACAGAATCGTAAGGCGGGTCAATACATCACTTGACAGTGCAATCTTCAGAATTTGATATCACAACCAATTGAAACGTTGTCAAAAGGGAAGATATAGCAGTTATCGCCGCAACTATCGTTTGCAGGTATCTGGTGTTCTGCACCCCTGATTGTTCTCAACTTTCATCCAGAATTTTACGAACAGTCTGTGCAAGAGCATTAATTATAACCGGCTTCATAAGAAAATCTTTAATACCTAAAGCCTCAGCTCTCTCCTTAGACATTTTTTCACTGAATCCGGTACACAGGATAACGGGAATATCAGAACGAATGTTCATAAGTTCCCCTGACAACTTATCCCCTGTCATATTAGGCATGGTCAAATCGGTGATAACAAGATCAAATTTGGCCGGTGAAGCCCTAAAAGCCTCAAGAGCTTCTATACTGCTGGTACGCACTGTAATCTGATAGCCCAAACGTTCCAGCATCTGTCGTACTACATCAACAATCTGTTTTTCATCGTCCACCAGTAGAATATGTTCATCACCTGTTGCAAGTGTCTCAGGAGATACCGTTTCAGCTTCTATGTCAGCTGATCCAAATAACGGCAGGTAAACATTGAATTTTGTTCCCTTGCCCGGTTCACTGGAGGCTGATATATGACCGTTATGGGTATTGACTATCCCATGCACCACCGATAACCCAAGACCAGTACCTTTACCTGGTTCTTTTGTAGTGAAATACGGATCAAATATTTTTTCCATGACAGCAGGCTCCATACCATGCCCGGTATCACTCACGGTTAGTTTGGAATATCTGCCGGGTTGCAGGCTTACCTCGTCGATGGCTTCATCCGTACCAATAGCAATCTCATCAAGACTGAGTTCAAGTTTGCCTCCTGTTTCTTCCATAGATTGATATGCGTTGGTACAAAGATTCATTGCTATCTGATGAATTTGAGTTTGATCGCCCCTGATAGCTCCACAGGCATTGTTTATATTTTGACTGATTGTAATAGTCGATGGAATTGATGCCCTCAGTAATTTCAAGGCTTCCTTTACAATGGATTGAAACTTTAATGGTTTTAATTCCAGCTCACTTTGACGGCTGAATGTCAGGATCTGTTGAACAAGGTCTCTGGCACGTTTTGTTGCCTTCAGCACTTCCAACAGATTCCTTCTGGTTAAACTGTCTGCAGGCACATCATCAATTGCCATTTCAGTGTATCCGATGATGGGATATAAGATATTGTTAAAATCGTGGGCAATCCCCCCGGCTAAAGTGCCGATGGATTGCAATTTTTGGGCTTGTCGAAGTTGGGCTTCAAGCGCGATTTCCTGGGTTACATCACGGTTGACGGAAACAAAGTTTATGATTTCTCCAGAGCTATCCCGGACCGGTGAGATTCGGGTTTCAAAGTCACGCAGTGTTCCACCTTTCATTCTATTGGTTATACGGCCTGCCCAGACATTGCCTTTGGCAATAATATCCCACATTTCCTTGTAAAAGCTCTCGTCGTGCTTATCGCTTTTTAGAATACGGAAGTTTTGCCCAACGATTTCTTCTTGAGTGTATCCACTAAGTCGCTCGAATGAAGGATTGACGTATTGTATCGTCCCCGGCCGGCTTGCTATAATGACACTTTCCGCAGCATGCTCAATGGCTGTAGCTAAACGATTGCGTTCTTCCTCAACCTGCTTGCTCTCTGTCCTGTCTCTATAAATAGTCATCTTGGAAATGGAATCATTTTGATGAAAAATCGGGGAATGGGAAACATTATAATAACGCTTATCCTTCGGGCTTAATATTTCCGTTTCAACACTTTCACCTTGTTGTATTTTAGCGTGAACACACCACGGACATTGTTCGTCCAGATCGTGGATCGCTTTGTGACAAATTTCGCCGGTGGCATCTCGTCCCATCCTCTTGATCATAGCCGGATTCATATATTCTACGCGGAAATCAGGCGAGCAAATATACACCGCAGCCTTCATGGATTCCATCATAGAGCGGTATTTTTCCTCACTCTCCCGCAGCGCCTCTTCACGGGTTTTCACAGCCTCAATCATAATTTGAAAATCATTTGTTAATTCATCAATTTCTCGGTAACTTTTTGGGTGAGGAGTCAGGTTGTAATCACCAGCAGCAATTCTTTGAGCATTCTCTGTAAGCTTTTTAAGAGGTTTTAGAGTCTTTTTCAAACTGGCCAAGGCGATTACTATGGCAAATAGTATTGCTAACCATATGCCGATCCAGATAATATCCTTGATTCTTTTTATTGGGACAAAAGCCTCTTTATAAGGTTGAGCAACAATTACCAGCCATCCGGTTTGAGGTACAAAACTCACACTGCCTATTTCCTCTATTCCCTTGAAATAATATCGATAAGTTCCCTCTTTGCCAGACAATCCTTCACGGACAACATTCAGACTTTTCAGATTCAATCGTTGAGCAACAAAGGACTTGTTTCGATGGGCGATTGCAATCCCTTCCTGATCAGTAATTGCTGCATAGCCTTGAGAGCCTATCTTTACTCTATCAATTATAGAGTTGAGTACGGCCAGGTTCAGGTATCCGACTATCATACCTGTATTTAAGGGGTTGGCTAATGTTAAGGTGGGCTGGTCGGTTTGCATTGAGATAAAAGTGGTCGACCAAGAGGGTTTCCGAAGTTCACTAACAACCCGAAAAAAGGGCTGGCCGGACATATCGATACCGAGATAATCCTCGTTATAAGGAGCAATGTGCCGTACAATTCCCTTTTGGTCAAGAACCTCTATCCTATTAAAAAATCTGTAGTTTTTAATCACGGAATTTAAATAGGAATTGATCTGATCCCCATGAATAAGACCGTTTTTATCGAGAGTCTTTTCTAACAACTCCAAGAGATTCAGAGGTTCTGCCAGGAACCTTTCTACCTCGCCTGTGAGAGCCTTGGCAAGCATAAGGTTTTTTTCAGCAATTTCCTTTTCCATGCTGGTAGAAAGAATTTGCAACACAATATAACCAAAAACAATGAATGGCAAGGTCGCCACCAAGACAAAATTAAAGGAGAGTACATTTTGTAAGCTTGCATAGATTTTCATCTGCTACTCCAAAGTTATAAACTGGCCATCCTTGACGGTTATAAGAAAACGTTTGCGCTTAACATCTCCATATTTATCTATCTGAATATCTCCTTGAAGACCAGGGTATATTTGTCGATTTATTATGGTATCCTTTAATTTTTCCACCTCATCAGTTGTAGATAATCCATAAAAAAGTAGTTGAGCTGCTTCATAGCTGAATACTGCGCTAAAATCCGGAATTTTTCCAAAACGCTCTTTGAATTGTTTCTTAAATATCACAAAGTTTTTATGCTTACTTTCTTTATTGTACGTTGAAGAAAAAATGATTCCTTCCACCGCAGAACCTCCATGCTGGATTAGATCGGATGTCTTGGCCCAGGCACTGGAAACAA
>JACNIG010000331.1 GCA_014383215.1 Candidatus Desulfatibia vada
TACCATGTAGTGTAATTGAAACCAAGTTTTGAGACATAAATTCAGAAACAAAGGGGTTTTATTGGTTTAATTATTTTTATTTGTTAACCAGCCAAACCAATTGAACCAATAAAACTGAATCATTAAGGTTTATAATTCATTCTCCATCTTTGTGTCTTAGTGGCTAAACAGTTAGTTTTATTTCAATCATGATCAGTGGTTCTGTTCCGGGGTTTTCCAGCACAGCAGCTTGATTGGCAGAAAGATCTACAGACTGCCCTTTATTTAGCAGCTTGTCTTGATTCTCCAAAGTCGTCTTGACCTGGCCTTTGAGCACAAACAACTGTTTTGCCGCCCAAGCGTCGGTTTTGATTTGAAGTGCCGAACCCGGATACACGATCAGTTTTGAAATCCTGAAATCGTCTTGTATCTCCAGCACGGTGAAGGTTCCCCAGGGGTGATGAACGGTCTTATGCTTTTGATATTCCCGGCGGCCCTTCTCCTTGAGACTGGCAACAATCGATTTTACATCCCTGCTGGTCTCTATGTCTGAAACAAACACAGAGTCCGGCGTTTCCACAACAACCATGTTTTGGATGCTGTTAGTTGCGATAAGCCTTTCATATCCCAGAATGAAACAGTTTTGGGTATCATTGGTGATCACATCACCGTCGATAACATTGCCGCCGGCATCTTTTGGAAGAAAATCATAAAGAGATTTCCATGATCCGATATCGCTCCAGCCAAAATCTGACGGCAAAACAGCGCCTTTATCGGTTTTCTCCATCACAGCATAATCGATAGATATATTCGGCAGTTGTTCATATGATTCCAGAGACACGCCCTTTGCGGTTAAATCTAACTGTTGCATTTTTTTTAAAAGTTCAGGGTGGTGGGTTTCCAGTTCACCGATCATCACGGATGCTTTAAAGGCAAACATGCCGCTGTTCCAGAAAAAATTACCGCTTTCAAGATAATACTTTGCCGTCTTTAAATCCGGCTTTTCAACAAAGCGTTTTAGCGCAAATGCTTGCTCGGGCAATTTCCCGGTGCCTTCAATGTATCCATAACCGGTTTCAGGATAGTGGGGTGTGATTCCAAACGTCACAATGTAATCCATCTTGGCAAGCTTGATAGCGGAGCGTAATTTTGCGTGAAATGCGTCAATGTTGCGAATGACATGATCGGCCGGGAAAATGCATAATACAGCATCTTCTTCCTGTTTTAAAATAAGGAGCATTGCCAGAAGAATGGCCGGGGCCGTGTTGCGGCCGCAAGGCTCACTTATGATTTTTTCATTGGAAGCAATACCGATTTCCTCCATATGCCTGGCGATTTCGTAAAAATGCTCCTGGCCGCAGACAATGCGGATATTTTCCGTTGCAAGCACCGGCGTCAACCGTCCAATAGTACTTTGGATAAGAGACTCATCACCAATGAATTTAACAAGCTGTTTGGGATAAAGCTCCCTTGAAACCGGCCAAAGACGTGTCCCTGACCCACCGGCCAGCAGTACCGGGTAAACATTTGTCAGATCTTCCATCATTATGGACTTTCCCTTCCCTTATTTAGTTCGATATTTTTTTGTCCAAAAATACTGTGTTAATAATGGGCTTTGATCCAATCCTGGTATTCCCCGCTTTTAACCCGTTCAACCCACTTGCGGTTGGCCAGATACCACTCAATCGTATCACGGATACCGGTTTCAAAAGATGCTTCCGGGGTCCAGTCAAGTTCCCGGTTCAACTTTGTAAAATCAATGGCATAGCGCCGGTCATGACCGGGCCTGTCTTTTACAAAGGTAATCAGTTCCCTGCGGGGCCGATGATCGCTCAATTTATTGATTTCATCCAAAATATCACAGATCATTTCAACAATGGTAATGTTCTCCATCTCATTATCGCCGCCCACATTGTATACCTCGCCCGTCTTTCCGTGTTTCATAATGGTCCAGATCGCCTTGCAGTGATCTGTGACATACAGCCAGTCCCTGACATTGCGACCGTCTCCGTAAACCGGCAGGGATGTTCCTTCAAACCCGTTAAGGATCATCAGGGGAATAAGCTTTTCCGGAAACTGGTAGGGGCCGTAATTGTTCGAGCAATTGGAGATAGTCATGGGCAGCCCATAGGTCTTGTAGTAAGCCCGCATCAGATGATCGGAAGAGGCCTTGGAAGCCGAATACGGGCTGTTGGGCTTGTAAGGCGTTGTTTCCGTAAAATAGCCTTCCTGACCCAGGCTGCCGTATACTTCGTCCGTGCTGATATGGTGAAATCTTGTTATTTGACTTTGCCGTGACCTGGCCGCTTCCAGCAGATTAAATGTTCCCACTATATTGGTCTGGATAAAAGCATCCGGCTGTACGATGGAGCGGTCCACATGGGATTCAGCGGCAAAGTGGCAGATGCTGTCGATTGCATAGTTTTCGAATATTTCGTTCATGCGGATTCCATCGCAGATATCGTCCTTTATAAAAACATATCGATTTTCAAAATCGTTCTCAATATCAGCAAGGTTTTCAGGGTTGCCGGCATAAGTCAGCTTGTCCACATTCACGATGCGTCCCTTAAAATCGGATTCAGTCAGCAGATATCTGATAAAATTCGCACCGATGAACCCGCACCCGCCGGTAATGAGCATATTCTGCATGATACCACCTTCGATAAAATCGCTTTGCGATTTTATATTGTTTACCGCCCGCTTCGCTTGAGACGCAAAGGCCGCAGAGTTAAATATTATTTATTTTGCCGTTGACCCCGCTGAGCGGGACAGGGGCGCCGGCAAAATAAAATAGCTCAAGCTTTATGAGCGTAATATTGTATTGAAATACAAATAGTTATTTCCTTGTCCCACAGGGATGCATGTTTTTGCTTTCCGCCTTCTCAGCGGAAAGCAAAAAAAAACAACTTCTCTGCGAACTCTGCGTCTCAGCGGTGATTATAAATTATCCAATTCAACGGCCACTTGGTTAAGAGGAAATTTTTACGCCCGCGCTTCGTTAATCAATTGCTCGCGAAAACCGGCGATAAATCGATCCAGATCATCCTGCCAGGGAGCCATGATGTTGATATCCATTCTCTTAAGGCGACGGTTCTCCAGAATCGAATTTTGGGGTCTTTTCGCCGGTGATGAATATTCAGCACTGGAGCAAGGAACCACCGCATGCGGCACCCCCATCTTTGCCAGAAAATACTTCGCCAGTTCATACCAACTGCAATACCCTTCTGCAGATGCATGATAGGTGCCCTGACAATTTTTATCAATCATTTTTGTGATTTGAAGTGCAAGTCGATGGGACCAGGTCGGCGAACCGTACTGGTCACGCACCACTTTGATTTCATTTTTGGGATTTTTCAGGGCCATTTTCAGCATGGTTTTAAGAAAATTGTGGCCGTTGACACCGTACATCCAGGCTGTTCGCAGTATTATATGGCGATCAGTCGATTCGCGTACCAGTCTTTCCCCTTCAAGTTTAGTAATCCCGTAATAAGAAAGCGGGTTAAGCTCATCATCTTCCACATAAGGCTTGGGAATTTTTTTTCTGCCGTTGAAAACATAATCCGTAGAGATATGCACCAACCGACCGCCATATTTTTGCACGCACACAGCCAGATTTTCCGCACCCTTCACATTGACTGCCCAGGCCAGTTCCCTTTCTGTTTCGCAATTATCGACATGGGTATAGGCGGCGCAATTTATAATGATGTCCGGGAGAAAATCCGCTATTTTCTTTTCTATATCCGAAAAAAGCGCGATATCTACATCTTCCAGGTCTAACGATATAACATCATTTTTTCGCTTCAAAACCTGAGTGCAGTCGCTGCCGAGTTGCCCTTTTCCGCCTATAACCATGATTCTCATAGATGCTTACCTTTTCTCTTTAATCTCGAATAATTATCGCTATTTTTAGTAACTTCTCAATCACCTCGGGGAAAAGGGCTTCAGGATTTTTCAAAAAAGGTGATATCCTGGTCGTCTGCCATGGCATCGCACGGTGATCAAATATTTATGATTGCTGCCGAAACGTTTTACAACTTCTCGAATAATTTGACAAATCATAAATATTTGGTCACCCTTAGATAGCGTAGTTGATAGCGGCTTTTTTGAAATATTCTGGAGCCCGACGATTTTCTAAACCCTAACTTATTGAGAAGTTACCATTTTTATTAGATAGCCTCTAGGTTGTCAAGAAAAACGGATTGCAGTACGGCCTATGACATATGATTAATTTCAAAGCGGCACATTTTTCTTAATCCTGCACTTATAATAAAATTTAAATGGTTGACAAAAAAAACCTTGTTGCTAATTGTTGCATCAGAATAAAAAAAAGTCGACCGGCTCGTTCCCAATAATCAACATTTTAAACGTGCAACCAATGAAAAAAGATTTTGTATCCAGCCCCGAAGACAATCAAAAGTGAGCAGTCATCAGTGAGAAGTGATCAGTAAGGGAAACTGATAAATGACATTAGTGCCTTTGTTGCAAATCCCTGTTGGTACAGTATTGGCAGAAACAGGAGCATGTAATGAAAAATTTAATTGAAAACCGATTGGCGCAGATTAGAAAATCCATTTTTGAAAGCGGTCTTGACACCTTTATGGTTCTGATAGAAGAAAACCGGCGTTATTTGAGCGGTTTTACAGGCGAAGACAGCCAGTTTGATGAATCCGCCGGTGCCCTTTTAATCACCGACAAGGAACTTATCCTGGCCACGGATTCTCGCTTTGAGTTGCAGGCTGCAAACGAGGCACCTCTTTATGAAATATTCTGTTATAAGGAAGGCTTGCCCAAAGCGCTGCCCGATCTCTTAAAACGCCTGCAGACTAAACAGCTTGGCTTTGAAAGCACTCGCCTGACATATTCTCAACATAAAAAAATCGTTGAACAGTTGAATTCTGTTGACCGGCAAGTTGAACTGGTTGATACGGACGGCCTGGTGGAAAACCTGCGGGTGATTAAATCAGCAATAGAAATTGAAGCGACCAAAAAGGCGCTGGCGATTGCCGAATCAGTATTCAGGGATTTTGCCAAGACCATTGTTCCCGGTATGACGGAAAAAGAGGCGGCCTGGGCCATGGAAAAGGGTATGCGTGAAAGCGGTGCAGACAGTTTGTCGTTTTCGACCATCGTAGCCTCCGGCCCCAACAGCGCCCTGCCCCACGCAATTCCGGAAGACCGGGAATTTAAGGCCGGCGAACCGCTTCTCTTTGACTGGGGAGCAAAGTTAAACGGTTACTGTTCGGATATATCCCGCACAGTTGTCATCGGCCGGCCGGATGATACTTTCAAAAAAGTTTATCAGGTCGTGCTGGAAGCCCAGCAAAAGGCCCTCGATGCCATAAAACCGGGGATGAGCTCCAAGGCCGTTGATGAAATTGCACGTACCCATATCGACAAAATGGGCTTTAAAAATAAATTCGGTCACGGTCTGGGACACGGTACCGGACTTGCCGTTCATGAAGCACCACGCCTGAGCCCCTTAAAAGACACGACCTTAGAGCCCGGCATGCTGTTTACTGTTGAACCGGGCATATATCTTGCCGGCTGGGGCGGCATCCGGCTTGAAAACATGGCGGTGGTAACCCGGGACGGAGTTGAAGTTCTGAATAACCTCGAATCTTCGAACTTTTTAATCGATGCTTAGTCATTTGTCATTCGTCATTAGCAAAAAAATTGCTTGCTATGCATGAAGAACACTCCATTAGAATGGAAATCACGTTTTTATCCATACTCCTCAAGCGCAGCACTCCAATGACCAATGACCAGTGACGAATGACACGTATAGTGCAAAACAGTATCATGATGATAGAACACTAAGAAACCGTATAGAGTACACCCATGCCTTCACTTGACGTCCTTGTTGATCAGTATATAAATTACCTGATTCTCGAAAAGGGCCTTTCGAAAAACACGATTGAATCATACAGCCGAGATATTTCCAGACATGTTGAATATTTAAAACAAAAAAGGGTCAAACAGATTTTAGATGCTGACACGCCTTTAATATTAACATACCTGATAAGTCTGAGAGACGGCGGCCTGAAAGCAAGGTCAACCGCCAGGCACCTGGTCACTTTAAGGGGTTTTTACAGGTATCTTGTACAGGAAAAAATTATCAAATACGATCCTGCCAGACTGATTGATCTGCCCAAAAGCGGCCTGAAACTTCCGGATGTCCTTTCCGTTTCAGAGATTAAACTTCTTTTAGGCACACCGGACACCCAAACACCTTTAGGGTTGAGAAATGCCGCCATGATTGAACTTCTTTACGCTGCCGGACTGAGGGTGTCCGAACTGGTGAATCTGAAATTTCTGGATATCAACACTGAGGCTGGTTTTGTCAGGGTCATTGGAAAAGGTTCAAAAGAGCGGATTGTCCCTATCGGCAATTACGCTAAAAACATAATAGACCGTTACGTTAAAACCGCCCGATCGCTGCTTTTGAAAGGCGGTGTCAGCCATTACATGTTTGTTGCCAGAGCTGGAAAACCCATGACCCGCCAGGGATTTTGGAAATTGTTAAAACAATATGCCCTGCAGGCAGGCATTGCTAAAAAGATCACACCGCATAGTTTTAGGCACTCTTTTGCCAGCCATCTTCTGGAAGGCGGTGCCGATTTGAGAGCCGTGCAGGTTATGCTCGGTCATACCGATATTTCCACAACTCAGATTTACACCCATGTAGCCCGGGAACACCTCAAACAGATGCATGAAAAATATCACCCCAGAGGATGACATTTGATCATAGTTCTGCTCCAGAATGACTTAAACTAAACAAAATGAAGAAACTCTGGATCATACTGAAATCAACTAAAAGCCAATGCCTAAAATAGTCGTTATTTTACGGCGTTGTATGAAAGTACAGTTGACAACATTGATTGCCTCTGGTAGTTTTGTTTTATTTTTAAGCAGATTCTATCAATTACCTAAAACGTGATGAATTCGCAAAAAGTCGCATTCATCAGGTGTTTGGTGTTTAGTCTTTAGTGTTTTGTTTTAAATATATGCTGATATACCAGTTTTTTAAATAACCAAACACTAAACACCAAATACAAAATACTCTCGCAATAAGTAAAATGTTTTACTTATTGCGTGCCATCAATATTGCCGATGAAAAAAATCCGGGAAGGCCCATTAAACCTTGTTAATTATCTGAAAACCGGAATTTGGCGAATCCCGCTGGCTACGGTTAAACGGCCGAAAGCCTATATCATCCGTTTAGTGCGCACCATTCTCCTTACAATCCGCGGTTTTGCCATTGACAACTGCGCTATTCGTGCTTCTTCCCTCACCTTTTATACCCTGCTCTCCATCGTCCCGGTGGCTGCCCTGGCCTTTGGGATTGCCAAAGGCTTTGGATTCGAAAAGCTGTTGGAAAAACAGGTTTTGGAGAGTTTTGCAGGTCAGGAGGAAGTAATTATAAAAATCATCGATTTTGCCCGCTCGCTTCTGGAGAACACCCGAGGCGGACTAATTGCCGGTGTTGGTATTATCTTGTTGTTCTGGTCGGTAATAAAGGTCTTACACCACATTGAAAACGCTTTGAATCACATCTGGAGTGTTGCGCCGCGCTCCTTCGGCCGCAAATTCAGTAATTACCTTGCAATTATGCTGATATGCCCCATTCTGATCATCGTATCCAGCAGCGTGAATGTGTACATCACTTCCCAGGTTACGACCATTACAGGCAAAATCGCACTTCTGGAAATGGTCAGCCCACTGATTTTTGCATCCCTCACAATACTGCCGTACGGCCTGACATGGATTATGTTTACCCTGATTTACCTGGTCATGCCCAATACCCGCGTAAATTTTTCGTCCGGAATTCTGGCCGGCATTGCTGCTGGTACCTTTTTCCATCTATCCCAGAAATTTTACATTAGCGCACAAATCAATGTAGCCAAATACAATGCCATCTATGGAAGTTTTGCAGCCTTGCCGTTGTTTTTAATATGGCTGCAAGTAAGCTGGCTGATCGTACTCTTAGGTGCTGAAATTTCTTACGCCCATCAAAATGTTGCCAACTACGAATTTGAGCCTGATTATCAAAAAGCCAGTATAGCTTTCAAAAAACTCCTTGCATTACAAATCACCCATCTGCTCGTGAAAAAATTTAAAAAAGGTGAAAACCCGGCAACGGCTCAACAGATTTCCCAACTCCTTAATATCCCTCCACGCCTGGTAAAACAAATCCTGGCAGACCTCGTTGACAGCTGCATTTTGTCGGCAACGTCTTCCAATAAAAAGCAAGAAACCGCCTTCCAGCCGGCCCGCACCATCAATACTTTAAGCATTGGATTCATTATTGATGCCCTGGAGGATAAGGGTGAAAACAACTTAAATGTAGCCCGGACCAGGGAACTTGAGATCTTATCGGAGACTCTGCGGTCCTTTCGCGATGAAGTCGGCAAAACTCCCGCCAATCGTCTATTGA
>JACNIG010000258.1 GCA_014383215.1 Candidatus Desulfatibia vada
AAGCCTCAGCCCCTTCCTCCAAATCAGCATCGGCAACCTCTTCTAAAATATCATCTTCAGCTAATTCCTCAACCTCTTCAACTTCTTCCAAAACCTCATCTTCTTCTAAATACTCGATCTCCTCAACTTCTTCAGGGTCATCTATTTCTGAATCATCTTGCGAGCCGGCTAAACCGGATTTTTCCGTTAAGCCTTTAATGATGTCAGCTAACTGATCGATTTTATCCAAAGTGTTTGCACTGTCAGCACCTTCAATATCAATGCGATCTGCAAGGCTTTCTCTCACCATTTGCAAGACAGCCATTATCTGTTCTAAAGAAGTATCCCCATCCGGTGTTACATCCAGCCCGAACTTTGCAAGGACTTTATCTTTGGCTTCCTCAGACATGGTAAAATAATTGTCTGGTCCGATTATTATACCTTCGGGGTTTTTACCTTCACGATAAAGCTTTTGCAGTTCAGCATTGAGCGATGATTTTACACAGCTAAAGTTTTTCCTTTTTTTTCTGATTGATTCGTAATCGTCGCCAATATCCCACAGCTCTTTTACCAACTCGTCCGTAGCGATGCCCTCTGTTGCTTCAGTGAATCTCTCATCTGTATGAAATTGCTTTATAAGATGAATCAGTCTATACTTTGCTACGTTCTTATTACTGTAATTAAGACTATTTACGGCTTGCTCAATACCTTCCAGTGTTATTAAGGAAACCACAGAAATCTCCTTTTAAAAGTTTTGCACCCACGCCTCAACGAGATATCCGGACCGGATCTTCCGGATTAAATAAATTCAATGCAAAACTCATTCCATTATACGTCACAAATGGTATAAATTTTGCAAGGTTACTGTATTCAGTATAATATGCTGTTTAATACAAGTTAGTAACACCCCAATTGAACGAAAACGCTCAATGGGGGTGTCCGTTGTCCGTTGCTAAGCAATAAGAAGCGAGATTATATTTCAACTACAGGTGAAACACAAAAAGAGGCCCTAAGAACCTGTAAAACCACTGACTACGGACAACTGACCACAGACGCCTAATCGAGTTTTGGCTCGATTAGGGTAAAACTATATCCGGAACTTTCCGTATGGGGCAAATCATATGTATAGCCAGCTTGAAAGGCGGCGTCGGAAAAACGACGACCGCCGTCAACCTTTCGACAGCCCTCGCCATGGCTGAAAAAAAATCTTTGCTGGTCGACTGTGATCCCCAGGGACATGCTACCTCTGCCATGGGGATCAACAAAGCAAAATTAACAGACACGATCTATCATGTGATGACCGGCAAGGCATTAGTCGAAAAGTCTATCGTCAATAACGGCCTTGAGTCTTTAAATACGCTTCCGGCGCGTATTGAACTCATGCGCGCCGAAGCGGAGCTAATGTCTAAACCTGATAAAGAAATGATTTTAAATAAACTTCTGAGCGGCTTAAAGAAAGTGTATGACTACATTATAATAGATACATCTCCTGCGTTAAACCTCATTACGGTCAATGCTATTTCCGCAGCGGATTCTCTGCTTATTCCGCTCCAATGCGAATTCCATGCTTTGGAAGGGGTGGAAAATTTTTTGAAAACAGTTGAAATCTTAAAGAAACAATTCAACCCCGGGGTAAAGATTGCCGGGTTACTTTTGACAATGTTTGAGAGAGGGGAAAATATTTCCCGTTGTATCGGCAATGAAGTCCGCAATCATTTTAAAAATGTGGTTTTTGAAACGGTAATTCCAAGGAGTGTGCACCTGCGGGAGTCTGCTGTTTACGGAAAACCTCTTTTGCTTAAGGATATTAGCTCTATAGGGGCCCAGAGCTATCTCAAATTGGCCAAAGAGTTGCTGTCCCGAACTCATTAGTTACATAATTTTGAATTTTGTACTTTTTATGATAAAACTTTTTCCATTCTGCCACCAAGACACCAAGGCACGAAGAAAGAATAATAAATATATCCTTTGTGTCTTTGTGCCTTTGTGGCAAATATCTTTGGTTCCGGCCTGTCCTGCTTGAGGGGCTTGTCAGGGTTAGGAAAGGAGGTCTGTATATGAAAATCACAAACCACGAAGTAATCAAAAGCGGAGAGCAGGAGCTGATTGACGCTATAACTGCCGATCTTGACTGGGAATCTATTGAAGACGTTTTCAGCCAAAAACATAAGCTGAAAATTGAAGACAACGTTGAGTATAAAAAAGGAGATATCGTCGTTTATGATGACCAGATAGCATATAAACTGGAATTTGACGTCAATATAGTCCTTTCGGTACTGTTGGATAGAGAAGGCAACTATCTCGCGGTAACAAGTTCAGGAGATCTGGCTAAATCACTCGATAATAGCCAAGCCGACGCCTCTGGTGAACCGAAAAAATCGGAGAAGGAAGAGGAAGAAAGCGGCGAATCGGTCATGCCGGAACTCGATGAACCCATTGCTGCTGAAAATGGCGATGTAAGTGCATCGTCGACAAGTACCGGTGACCCGCAGGATAAGATTTCCGAACTGGCATCCCAGGCCGGGAAGATGATATCAAAAATTTAAGCGCTGGAAAATTTAATGCCACCGGATGTACCCAAAAATAGCGATAAGGAATATAACCTTCTGGATCTGTTTGATGAGATTCTGGGCCGACATTTGGAACGCCTGATTGGCACCAGGCATGGCATCGACGCCTTGCCTCTGAATTCAATAAACATCTCCTGTCTTATTATGCTTGCCGAGCGCGAAAATGAAATAGACAGCCCCCCTTCATCCATGTCTGAGCGTTATACTGTTGAAACCATGTCTATTGAATTAGAAGAAATCGGATTCGACATCACCGCGAAGATGAACCTGATTATCCCGGAAATGACTCAGAAAGGCTATATTCAAGTCGATGACGGCGCGATAATACCCCAAAAGCCTGCCATAAGCATGTGTCAGCTCCTTGCCAAAGTCTTTCCGGATATGCCTGGCATGAATCTTGTGGCTTACTTTGTCCAGACCACGGACGAAGTGCATTCCGGCCACCAAGACCTGGAATCCGCAATCAGGCAACTTGATCAAACTTTAAAGATGCAAGGCGTCTCTTTGAAAAAAGATGTCAGCCAACTGCAAATAAAAATAGAACCAAGCCCATCCCCTGAGCCTGCGGCTCGTTCGTTTACGGCTGATGCACTTCGAAAAGGTGCACTGCAAGCCACCCATAAAAGAGTAACTAAAACTTTGGAAATTTTAAAGCGTCCAAAAGTTGAAAACCGGTCTAAAGACGTCCCGGTTGCTCCGTCCGGACCTAAAATTTTATCTTCAGGTTATTATACCGACAAAACTGAAATCAGAAAGACCAATTTTGGAAGAGCTGCTCCCGTAGAAGACGACCCCCCAGAGACCGCCCCGGATGCATATACGGAAATTGAACCTGAAGAGTTCCAGTTGCATGACCAAGAAACAGAAGGCGTTGATGGACAAAGTTTACCCGAAAAAGAAGTTTCCGAAGATACGCCATCAGAGGGAGTCGATACCGGCCTGCAAGAGGCTTTAACCGGCTTGGAATCTGCGGAGCAGGAAACAGACCTTGATGAAAGCGTTGACCCGGTAAAATCTGAAAACACAGCATCCCTTGACAATGAAGCACTGGAAGTACTGAAAAAAGAAGCAATGGCTGAAACGGACGCAGGTTCAGAAGAAGAGGCCTCATATATTGACGACGATTTCGTTGAAAATCGTATTGCAGCTTTTGAAGATGATCTGGGCATGGAATGCCCCATGTGCAGAGATTCAAAAGTTCAAGCCGAACAGACCGGCAGGGGAAAGTCGTATTATAAATGTTCCAAAAAAAACTGTAATTTTATCAGCTGGGGCAAACCTTATCATATACCCTGCCCACAATGTAACAATCCTTTTTTAATAGAATCAAATAAAGCCGGAAAAACGATTTTAAAATGCTCCCGGGCAACATGCCGCCACTGGCAAAAACCTCCATGGGAAATCGCAGACAATCTCCCCGAAAGGATTGATTCTGCATCACCAAAATCCGATAAAGTTGCCGCGATTACTCGCAAGCCTCGCAGAAGGGTTAAAAAGAGGCGGGTTGTGCGCAGGAAAAAATAAAGATCCTGGCCCAGAGGACTAAGCTTTGGTTTGCCCCTGGAAGGGGATGTTTTACTGAAAGCCAGACAAGTTAAAAGTGACTAAAGTGATCTAAAGTGCCTAAAGTTATGGAGTCGCTTTGCTCCGCTAAATTTATATATAATTTGCAGAATTCCTCAACTTTAGCTCACTTTAGATCACTTTAGATCACTTCAAACTTTAGGCACTTTTAAGGTTTTCGGCAGAACCGCTTCATATAAAATCGCTTTAGCGATTTTATATATTGAGGTCAGAAACCCTCATCTCCCATTTTGACATTTTGTCCAGTTGCTGGATCTTATGCTCTTTTATGATTACGCTCTCTTGACTTTGTTTTAAGGCCAATGCAGATTTTACACCACAAATTGCGGTATCCGGAAAAATTGTACCATCAACTCTTACCTCAGGAGTTCCACCCCCATTGGATGACCATTCCGTAATTTCTGCAAGCCTGTCCTCGAGTTCTTTAACCTCTACTTCAGCAATCTCGATTTCTTGATTAACGTTTGCGATTTTCTCTGAAATTTGGTCTTGTAAAACAAAGTGCTTTTCCATCTTTTTTTCCGTCTCGATATTTTCTGTATCCATGTCCTTTAATACTGTTTCAACTCTTTGTATTTGAACTTGATCGTTTACCTCTTTTAACTGTTCCAGTTCGGTTTGAATGTTTCTCCTCTCTACCATACCACGGTCCTGCATCTGCGCCAGCTCACCAATTTCGTTTTCTATTTGAACCAATTTCTTGGTCAACTCTAGTTTCTGACTTTTTAATTTTTTCAGATCTTGCTTTTTAGAGGGGATAAGGGGAATAATTTTATTGATTTCAGCGTTTGCCCTTACATCCACACCTACCATCAAACCGCAGGGCTTGGATACTTCAGAACCGATCTGGCCTGCCCATATCCCTTCCTTGGCCGCAATCTTTGAAGCTAAAACAATACCGTCCTTAACGATGCATGCTCCACTGGTTTCGATTCTAGAATTTCTTATTCCCTTCTCCACGATTACATCTCCGAAAGCTTTAATGTCGGCTCCACGAACAAATCTTGTACGGACATGCCCCTCTGTCTTTACCACAGCTTTGATTATGCCTCCGGATACAGCGACATCTCCGATCATATCTACTTCGGCCCCAAGAATCGTGTCAGCAGCAAGACTGTGCCCTTGCACACGATATCCACTCCGGATGCTTCCCGCGACATTAATTTCGCCGTCAAAATCCACATTGCCGGTATTTTTACCGACATCCCCGCTGATTTCATGTTGAGATAGAACATACACTTTGCCGTGCACCGAAATCTTGGGCACGCCATCGGTCGCGGCAAATATTTTGATTCCGTCTTCAGAAAGCGTAGTGCCTTTTCCGCATCGAAGTTTTATATCTTTGGATTTCGGTGCGTCTGTGAGGTTGCCGTAAACGTCTTTTCCGGGTGTACCTTCAACGGGAGGGTTTTTTTCTACCAAAAGATCGTCTTTTTTTACCTGGGACATAGTTCCCCGGTCTTCAAAGTCAATAACGCCGCCTTTTCTAGCTTTTCCAATTTTCAGGGGATCAGTTTCAAAGTGATACTTTATCACAGCGTCTTTACCGGGATTAGCAAGCTCGCCTGCGGCAATTTTCCATGGCTCTTTGTGGCGGTTTTTATCTCTCAGGTACTCCTCTATTAAAGTATCGTCAACTATTCCATGTATGATCTCATTTTTTTCAAAAAAGTTTTTAACATCCGCAGCAGTAAGTCCGCCGGCAACTTCAGTTTTCGGCAAGATAAAGGCGTGCAATTGATCTTCGGAAACACTCAACTCAAACATATCATCAATTGCGACCTGCTCGACTGCGTCGTGCATCTCGGGTTTTCTCTTTGCATCAGCGGCGTCTTTAAGGCGTTTTTGTACTGCGAGGACGACATCGCGCTCTTCTTTGGTAATCACTCCTGATTCAAACAGCATATCCCCAATGGACTTAACAGTTTGGGTGCCTATGAATACCTTCTTTTGCTCCTGCAAGGCCTGGTCGACTTCTTCCCGGGTGGCAAAATCGTTTTTAACGATAATTATCCCTAACTTGCTGTCGGTTTCTCTTGCTTCCATCATTTTTTGAAGTGAATGCAGAAAATCAAGCTGTGATTGAGTTATTATGCCTTGATCAACCAGAATCTTCCCTAACAACAGTTTTTGACCGGTCTGTTGTTTTTGTGCTTTCAAGGCCAATGCCTTCTTGATTTGTTCCACACTGGCAAATTTGTACTTTACTGCTAATTTGCCGATAAGCAGATAGGAGTCATCTTGAGATATTTCCTCAACATCCAGCTCTAAAGATTGCGCAACCTTGCCTGTACTATTTTGATTGCTTGCGTCCGGCAGAGTCAGTTGAAATTCCGTTCCGCATTTACTGCATGATATTTTCCGGCCCTTAAATTCTTCCGGTACACGGTATTTACAACCACATGAAGGGCATTCTTTTGTTTTATTCATAGCCCTAACCTTTTGCCAAAGCTTAAACCCTCTCTTTATAGACTACAAAACCTTTTCTCCGCTGATACCAGACTGAGACCCTGCGCCGTTCATTTCTCCTTTCTGGTAGCACTGTGTGCAGACTTTCTGATGCTTTTCATTAATGTGAACAACATAGGTATCGCATTGACAGATTTCGCACTTCATAGTCTGCCCTCATTATTTTGATATCACTGTTAATTTCGAGATTGATCCAGCTTGTTGCATTAGCAAGCTAAGCTTCCCTTAAGATTTTATGCAACTATTATGCCAGAATCGACTACATCATATTGATTATTTTATGAAATTTGACGTCAATGGTAGGTATTGCAAGGCAAGAATTGTGAATTGAAAGGATTTTGAGTTTTCGTCCCCCTTGGAATATTGGAATGGTAGGCGTATAAAAAGTCAGGAAAGCGAACTTTATACGAATCTTTGAGGTGATAGGTTTAAGATTTAAATACTTGTATATATAATATATATCGCCATTTAACCCCTAAAACTAAAACGTGATGAAAGCGTCTTTTTAAGAATTCATCACGTTTTCTGCTGGTTCAAAAAATTATTGACACGGGCGATATAGGTTTGGGTTTCCCGGGGCAACCTCTCCGGATGCCTTTCTAGATTCCCCATCCCCCAATTATAAGCTGCCAGAGCCAGGGCAACATTACCATCATAACGATCCAGCAAGCCTTTTAAATAACGGGTTCCTGCCATGATATTTTCAACAGGATCGTAGGAATCTTTGACGCCCAGCTCCTTGGCTGTCTCGGGCATAAGCTGCATTAGCCCCATTGCGCCTTTAGACGAAGTGCAGTTGACATTAAAATCACTTTCAGCCCTTACGACCGCCTCCACAAGATCCGGATCAACCTTATAGGTCTTGGAAGCATGCGCAATAATGTTATTAATCTCAGTTCGTGATGATCCCGGCTTCTTTTGCGGTGTAGCCTGTTGAATTTTTGACACATATAATTCCACCTGTCGCTCTACTGCAGAATTCTCCATCCAATCGAAATTGAATTCATCCAGCGTGTTGTTTTCATCAGACTCAGAAAGTGCTCGAACTAAAGAATCGTTCATACGTACCTGGATAACCTCATAAAGCTTGAGGGCTTGATCCCGGTCCATAGGAACCGCATTGTGCGGATAGTCGCCTCGCGGCCCAACGCCTTCAATGCTCTCTGCCAGCAGGCTGCTAAAAGAGCCTGGGCCTTTGGCCGTATTCGCTCCTGCTTCGGCGGCATTCTGCTTATGATGCCTTGCGGCAGCTCGGTAAATATCTGAGCTGATATTGATATGCGATGGTCCTTTCATGCTTTGCATTCCTCTTTTATGATGAATTTGAAAAATCGCATTCATCTATTTAAGATTCATTCAAACTTCGTGCCAAATATGCCCAACAAGCGCCTTAACTCGAATATTTTCATAAAAAGGGGTTAACGATTTCAGGGGTCGGAGAGTTTTCTCTTATGGTCGCTTCATGGAAAATCTTTTTTTAAACCGTGTGAACTCGTGTATAAGGGCTCGTAGAGAAAGAACATAGGCCTTTATCACAAAAAATAACAGGTTTGTTTTACGATGGGTGTCCAATTCAGAAATGAGCAATTTTTGTCCTGATCAAGGCCGCATCCGCCGTCGCCCGAAAAAGGGCTATGGCGGGACAAGCAAGGGTTTGCGGTGAGGCGTACGCCTGTACGCCGCAGCCGGAAACCCGCGGAGAACGCCGAGCAGGGCAAAAAGGGCCATTTATGGATGGACACTAACTTGTTGTTCTCCTAAAAGAGGGAATTTATGGGAGTAGGGGCTGTCTGCGAC
>JACNIG010000208.1 GCA_014383215.1 Candidatus Desulfatibia vada
GCTTCAACAAGCCTGTCAGTTTTTTCGGAAAATCGGCCGTTCCAGGGTTTTTCAGGCATATATACCTCTTACCTTTATTAAACGATACCGCTCAATTGAAAGTTGTTTGATATCCGTTATTCTTTCCTCGAATTAATCAGGTT
Organism: Candidatus Desulfatibia vada; assembly: GCA_014383215.1. Taxonomy (GTDB): domain Bacteria; phylum Desulfobacterota; class Desulfobacteria; order Desulfobacterales; family UBA11574; genus Desulfatibia_A; species Desulfatibia_A vada. The sequence continues at coordinate 144 of JACNIG010000208.1, forward strand.
TTTTGGTAATAGTTCAGCCACCAAGGCACCAAGTCTCTAAGATTATTACATGCAAAAGTCATTCGTCATTGGAGTGCTACGCTTGAGGAGCACTCCGTTTGAGGAGCGGCCTGGCGGCCTTGAGGGGTATTAATAAAAAGACTTCCCCCTTAAGCAAAGCGATCCTAAAGCGTAGCGCTCTTTTCTACCCCCTTCTTTGTGCCTTTGTGGCTTTGTGGCTGAACTGTTACGTTTTTTGTTGTTCTAGCATCTTATGGATACGCAACCGCAGTGCGTTCAGACGGATAAAACCTTCAGCATCTTTCTGGCTGTACACATTGTCGTCTTCAAAAGTGGCGAAATCTTCCCGATAGAGGGATTCATCAGATTTGCGACCGAGAACGCTGCAGCAGCCTTTGTAAAGCTCCAGGCGTACCACCCCGGAGACATTCTCCTGGGTCTGGTTGATCATATTCTGCAAAAGCCTCATCTCCGGTGAAAACCAGAATCCGTAATAGACCAGTTCAGAATATTTCGGTATCAGCGCGTCCCGCATATGCATGACTTCTCTGTCCATGGTAATCGACTCCACGGCCATATGGGCTGCTCTGAGTATGGTGCCGCCGGGAGTTTCATAAACACCGCGGGATTTCATGCCCACAAAACGGTTTTCGACAATATCGGCTCGGCCGATACCGTGGCGGCCGCCCAACCGATTCAGTTCCAAAAGAAGGTTCGCCGGAGACATACTTTTTCCATTAATGGCCACCGGGTCACCCTGCTTGAATGTAATCTCTATGGTTTCAGGCTTATCCGGTGCATCCTGGGGAGAAACGGTCAGAGTATACATCTCCTTGGACGGCTGTTTCCAGGGATCTTCGAGCTCGCCCCCTTCAAAGCTGATATGAAGCAGATTTCTGTCGGTACTATAAGGTTTTGCACGGGTTGTCGGGACCTTGATACCGTGTTTTTCGGCGTACGCAATCAGTTCGCTGCGGGAGTTAAGCCGCCACTCGCGCCAGGGCGCAACAATTTTTATGTTGGGGTCATGGGCAAAATAGCTGAGCTCAAATCTCACCTGGTCATTACCCTTTCCGGTGGCACCGTGGCTGACGGCATCAGCCCCCTCGATCTTGGCGATCTCCATCTGGCGTTTGGCGATTAAAGGCCGGGCCAGGGAGGTCCCCAAAAGATACTGGCCTTCATAAACAGCATTGGCGCGAAAGGCAGGAAAAACATAATCTTTGACAAAGGTTTCCTTTAAGTCATCAATATAAACCTTAACGGCTCCGGTATTTAAGGCATTTTCCTCAATTTGATCGAGTTCCTCCCCTTGTCCGATGTCAGCTGCAAAAGCAATCACTTCACACTTGTAAGTTTCAATCAGCCACTTTAAGATTACAGAGGTATCCAGCCCCCCTGAATAGGCCAGAACCACTTTATTTACTTTATCAGCCATTACAAGACTCCCTGTTAAATATTATACTGTGCACGATTGCCGGGATTTGGTCATTGGTCATTGGTAATTAAAGCACAACCCGGGTCATGAGCACATCCAATACAGCTTTATGCATATGCAATTTGTTTTCAGACTGGTCCCATACAATTGAATGCGGTCCTTCCAACACCGTATCACTAATCTCTTCACCCCTGTATGCCGGAAGGCAATGCATCACGACCACATCCTCTTTGGTCGCATTTTTCAATAAGGCCATATTAACCTGAAAAGGCTCAAATGCTCGTTTTCTTTTGCCGTGCTCACCCTCCTGCCCCATGCTGGCCCAAACATCAGTATAAATTACATCTGCGTATTGCACCGCTTCAATCGGGTCTGTGGTTACTTTCAGCTTGTCATTCCCGCTTGCCAGGGCTCTTTTCAGAATCTCAGCGTCAGGTGCATATCCTTCGGGGCAGGCTAAAACCAGATCCAGACCCAAAACAGCGGCAGCATTTATCCAGGAATTGCAGACATTATTACCGTCTCCTATCCAGACAATCTTGGGCTTGGTATAGTCGCCCTTGCACTCTATTATAGTCATAAGATCGCTCAATACCTGGCAGGGATGGTATAGATCGGTAAGAGCATTGATAACCGGGATGTCGGCAAATTCCGCATATTCTTTTAACAGATCCTGGGAATAGGTTCGAATAGCCAGCCCGTCCAGGTATCTCGAAAGTACTCTGGCAGTATCCCTTACAGGTTCGTTGCGGCCGATCTGCGTATCTCTGGTATTGATAAAAATCGGCGTGCCGCCCAGCTGAATTATTGCCGCTTCAAAAGATATCCGTGTTCGTGTCGACGGTTTATCAAAAATAAGTCCCAGGGTTTTTCCTGCAAGGGTTCTTTCCGCGGCTCCTTCTTTAAGCTGCTTTTTCAGTTCAAAAGCCCGTTTAAAAAGCAACTCAAAGTCTTCTTTACTAAGATCCAATAGTGTCAGTATATCTTTTTTCAAACTACCTTCCCTCGTCGTGTTTTAGTAAAAAGTCCACTCCAGATGCTTCGCGCGAATTTTCATCTATTTCAACAGTCGGGGAGTTTTTTCCCATAATGCTTGGTGAATCAGCGAAATGGATGATCAGATTTTAAAGCGTGTTCTGATACTTCACAAAATTTTATCCAAACAGTCCACCAGGGAATCTATCTCTTTTTTTCCAATGGTCAGCGGGGGAATAAAACGCAAAATATTCTCCTGGATGCAGTTAATCATAAATCCTTTTTCCAGGCACAAGTTGACAATCGGCGCCCCTTCCATTTTCAGCTTCATCCCTAACAGCAGGCCAAGACCGCGAACATCCACGATTGATGCGTGTCTGCTTTTCAGCCACAAAAGCCTTTCCTTAAAATAGGCTCCGATTTTACCGCAGTGATCAACGATTTTTTCTTCGTCAAGCACTTTGACAACTTCAAGTGAAGCTGCGGTCACAACCGGCGTACCACCGAATGTTGAAGCATGAGAACCGGCTCCAAACGCCTCGGCCACATCTTCTACGGCCAGCATGGCTCCTATGGGCAGTCCATTGCCAAGGGCCTTGGCCAAGGTCATAATATCCGGTTCAACGCCGAAATGTTCATACGCAAAGAGCCTGCCGGTACGTCCGATTCCGGTCTGGATTTCATCAAATATCAGGAGTGCACCGGTTTCATCACACAACTGCCTGACCCTTTTAAGGTATTCGGGGTCCGGGCAGCGCACGCCGCCTTCACCCTGAATCGGCTCGATGAGAACGGCACACGTCTTTGCATCGATTTTATTCTGCAAGGCATCAATGTCGTTAAACGATACAAAATCAAAACCCTCCAAGACAGGCTCAAAACCCTTCTTTATCTTGTCCTGGCCGGTAGCGGAAAGGGTAGCCATGGTGCGTCCGTGAAAAGATCTCTCCATGGATATGATCCGGAAGCGTCGGTTTTCACCCTTTTCCTTGAAGTATTTTCTGGCCAGTTTTATGGCGGCTTCATTGGCCTCAGCCCCGCTGTTGCAGAAAAAAACCCGGTCCGCAAAACTGTTCTTGACAAGCCAGGCTGCAAGCTCAACCTGGGGAACCGTATAGTAGAGGTTGGAAACATGCAAAAGGGTTTCCGCCTGTGTGGCAAGCGCCTTTGAGATCCTTGGGTGTGCATGGCCGAGGTTGCATACGGCTATCCCGGCAACAAAATCGGTGTAGCTTCGGCCTTCTGTATCCCAGAGTGTGCATCCCTTGCCTTTGGTGATCACAACGGGAAATCTTGTGTAAGTCTTGGCGATAACATGCTCTGCTTGATCGATTATCTCTTTTTTCATACCGTAACCTCGGTTCCAATACCCTTATCGGTAAAAAGCTCCAGCAGTAAGGCATGGCGTTTTTTACCGTTGATGATATGAGCTTTTCCAACCCCGTTTTTCAGGGCCTCTAAAGCACACTCGATTTTTGGAATCATGCCTCCTGAAACAGTTTTTTCTTCGACCATTTTATGAATGTCCTGGGAATTGATTGAAGAAATAAGTTCTTCTGAAGCATTCAGAACTCCATCAACATCCGTAAGAAATATAAGACGCCCGGCGGAAAGGGCCATGGCTATCCTGCCGGCTACAAGATCCGCGTTAATATTATAGGTTTCACCAGCATCTCCCGCACCAATCGGCGCAATAATAGGTATAAAACCATTCTGTGCAAGCGTATTAATGATACCAGGATTGACTTTCTCAACCTGCCCCACCAGCCCCGGATCGATTATTTCGGGCGGCATGTCTTCATCCTCCTGGTGAACGATATGGAGCTTCTTTGCAAGGATCAGCCCTCCGTCCTTGCCGCTCAAACCCACAGCCTGGCCCCCCTGCTGATTAATCTGGGCCACGATGGATTTGTTGACTTTGCCGCCCAGAACCATCTCCACCACGTCCATTGTCGCCTCATCTGTCAGACGCATCCCCCTGACAAACTTGGGGTGCATTCCCATGCGTTCAAGTACAGAATTAATCTGCGGTCCGCCGCCATGCACAACAACCGGATTCAAACCTATGAATTTCATTAAGGTGACGTCACGGGCAAAATCTTCCTTCAGCTGTTCGTCGACCATAGCATGCCCCCCGTACTTGATCACGATGGTCATGCCATAGAAACGCCGTATATAAGGAAGCGCTTCGATGAGTATGTCTGCTACATTCGGATTCATTAAATAAATTCCTTTTATGAACGGAAAGTAAATTCAGATTCAACATATTTAATGAAGAATCCACACCTTGAGAGCATATAAAAGATGAACGTCGAACATCGAACGTTGAAATTACGTATACAGGTCAGGAGTTCTGAAATTGGTGCTTGGGATTTGTGATTTTAGACACAAAACTCCAAGGCAGAGCCAAATATCTCTGACCCGGCCCAAAGGGGGCTAAAGGATGTATCTGCTTAAGTCCTCATCATCCTTGATGTCTTTCAATTTATTTTCCACATATAGTCGGTCTATAACGAGTCTCTTTTCATGCAAGTCGGGTGCATCAAAAAGAATATCTTCCAACAGGCACTCCATAATGGTGTGGAGTCTTCTGGCACCAATATTTTCAGTCATATTATTAACTTCTTCGGCAATTTTCGCGATATCTTCGACCGCATCATTTTCAAAGACCATCTCAACACCTTCGGTCTTTAAAAGCGCCAGGTATTGCAGCAGAAGAGCATTTTTCGGTTCTGTCAGTATCCTCACAAATTCTTTCCAGCCCAGAGAGTCAAGCTCCACTCGTATGGGAAACCGGCCCTGTAGTTCCGGTATCAAATCAGAAGGTTTGACAGTATGAAATGCACCGGCGGCGATAAAAAGGATATTGTCGCTCTTCACCGGACCGTACTTGGTGGTTACCGTGCTCCCTTCTACGATGGGCAGCAGGTCACGCTGAACACCTTCCCTGGAAACATCAGGGCCTTGAGTACCGTTTTTACCCACAATCTTATCAATCTCATCTAAGAAAATAATCCCTGACTGTTCAACTTTCTCAATAGCCTGCTTTACCACCTTGTCTAAATCCACAAGATTCTGGGCCTCCTCGGCTGCCATCGTCTCCATTGCTTCCGGCACCTTTACCTTGCGCCGCTTGGTACTTTTGGGTATGAGACCGCCCAGCATATCTTTGAAGTTGATCCCCATCTCTTCCATACCGACGTTTGAAAATATTTCCACCACCGGCATGGCCCGGTCAGATACCTCCAGATCAACATATCTATTATCAAGTTTGCCGTTACGCAGCATGCTTCTAAGCTTTTCTCGTGTAGAAGAGGACTCATCGCCACCAGATGATGACAAAAGCTCAAGATGCGTTTCGGCTGTAGCGTCACTCTTTTGGGCCTGATGTTTCTCCGACTTTGGAAGCAAAAGATCGAGCATTCTCTCTTCAGCGATCTGCCAGGCTTTTTCCTTGACGGCCTCCTGCTCCCTGGCTTTAAGTGTGTTTACAGTAAGTTCGAGAAGATCCCTAACCATGGATTCAACGTCGCGACCAACATATCCTACCTCGGTAAACTTGGAGGCCTCAATCTTATTAAATGGAGAATCCGTAAGATTCGACAGGCGTCTGGCAATCTCTGTCTTGCCTACCCCTGTGGGACCAATAAGTATAATATTTTTTGGTGCTATTTCATCCCGCAGATCCTCCGGCACCTGTTGCCTGCGCCACCTGTTTCTTAAGGCTATGGCAACTGAACGCTTTGCTTTGCCCTGGCCGATGATATACTTATCAAGTTCCTTAACGATTTCTTTTGGTTTAAGATTGCTCATATTTGAAGTACCTTTGAACGGTTATTATAACTCTTCTATCGTCACAACTTCATTGGTAAATACACACAGGGAGCCTGTTATCATCATGGCTTCTTCTACAATACCCTTGGCATCGAGATCGGTATGCCTGATTAGAGCCATGGCCGCCGCCTGGGCTGCGATTCCACCGGAACCGATACCCATGACATCCTCATCGGGTTCGATAACATCACCGCTGCCGGAGATAAGCAACATGTTGTTTTCATCGACGGCGATCATGATAGCCTCAAGACGCCTTAAATATTTGTCGGTGCGCCAGTCCCTGGCCAATTCAACGGCGCTGCGTGTCAGATTGCCGTTATAACGTTCTAATTTGCCTTCCAAACGTTCAGAAAGGTTCATCGCATCGGCGGTAGCACCGGCAAATCCCACAATGATTTTGTCGTTGTAAATCCTTCTGACCTTTTTGGCCTTATGTTTAATGACAGTATTGTTCAAAGTCACCTGACCGTCGCCGGCAACCGCCACCCTGCCTTTATGCCTGACAGCCAGTATGGTTGTACCTCGAATTTTCATTGTTTTTTATCTCCTAGGGTGCGCCTTATCATACGCCTCCATCAATCTGTCAATGCTCACGTGCGTATATTTCTGAGTGGTCGAAAGGCTTTTGTGCCCCAAAAGCTCCTGAACCACCCTTAAATCTGCACCGGCATCAAGCATATGAGTCGCAAATGTGTGCCGTAGCGCGTGGGGTGAAACAGGTGCCAAAAGTCCGCATTCTTTGGCAGTTTTATCAAGAATGCGGGCAATCGATCGCACTGTAAGCCGGCCCTGGTTTTTATTTAAAAAAAGCGGGGCATTTGTATCATCCGCTATGCCTGATTCCTCCCGCAGTCTTTGCCGGTAAGCTTTGATGGCCTCCAGTGCTTTCCGGCCGATGGGTACAATGCGCTCCCGGTCGCCTTTACCAAGAACACGAATCACACTTTTAATAGAATCGACATCAAACAGATTCATGCCGGAAAGTTCAGAAACACGTAGTCCGCACGAATAAAGGGTTTCAAAAATAGCGCGATTCCTTAACCCCGCCAGGTTATCGGCCTTGATGGAATCCAAGAGCCTGAACATATCATCGACCGGAAGATAAGTAGGGATCGTTTGCTCCTGCTTGGGCGTCAGAATCAACTCTACCGGATTTTCCAAAATAACCCCGTGTTTGACAAGGTACCTGAAAAAGCTGCGAAGAGCCGAAAGCTTGCGGGCTATCGTAGCCTTTTTATTTTTTTTATGTAAGAACCCCAGGTAACCTCTTATCATCAAACCGTCGACCTGATCGGCCCTGAAAGAGTCTGCCTCCGTTTTACTCATATTCTCTGAAAACCAGCTACTAAAAATAAAAGATGCAAACTCTTTGAGGTCGTGCAAATACGCACGGCATGTATTCTCAGAATACCCTTTTTCAGAGTAAAGGGATTTTACAAAAGAACTGATCAGATTTTTCAGAAAAGACGAGTTCATTTAAATTCTATAAGCGCTTCTAACTCTTCCCAGTTACTGACTTCCATAAACGGATGGTGCTCCCGGTTCCACGGTTGCTTGAACAACACGGGCACCAATCCGGCGGCCTGAATTGTAAAACATGTCTCAAGCCGGTCTTCTACAAAATAGGTAATATCTCTATCTACAAGCACATCGACCTTGGCGTCAAATGAACCGGTGGCAACCACTTCTATTGACACAGGATCAATTGTCAGAACACTTTTTACCCAGTCGTCGATAGGATGCAAATATGGCCGCGCCGTTACAAAAAGAATCGAACCGTTTTGTCTGCCCAGCCGCGACAAAACGTCGGGGGCTCCCGCTATGGGCTTTAACGGCACAGTGTAATCACCATCCATTATCCTGTTTATAATTGAGTCTATAATTCCGGCATCAAGATCCAGACATTCTTCCAATTGATAGCAATTGATATCTTCGAGCCTGATCCGGTCAATGTTATATTCGCCACGGGCAATATCCAGGAATAATGTCATGGTGTCGGCAACGACACCATCAATATCAAAGGCAATCGCCGCCGGATCGATCTTAAAATTTGTCATTGGTAATTGGTCACTTGTCATTTGCCATTGGTCGTTGGTCATTTGTCATTTGTCATTTGTCACTGGTTACTGGTTGCTAATTGCTGGTTCGTGGCCAGTGGTCATTGGTCATTTATAAAAAAGACTTCTATGTTTGGAGATCACTTCGCTTAAGGGGAAAGATTTATTATCAATACATCTCAAGGCCGCCACGCCGCTCCTCAAGCGCAGTGCTCCTACAACCAATGACCATTGACAAATGACGAATGACCAATTACCAATTACGCTGCCCTGCGAGTCTTTTTCTTGAGCCTGGTAATGCGGCGGCGATAAATTGCCGCCATTTTGGCGTCATTTTCACTCAAGGCTGTTTCGCGTTCAGTCTTCAGTCCCTTAATCTTTTTCTTAATTTCTCGAACCGAGTCGTCTTTTGTTTTGGGAGAATCATCGACTACCCCTCTGGCTTTTTTAATAGCACTAATCAACTCAGGCTTGTTCATGCCATAAACACCTGTTATTTCAGGTATTTGCTTGCCGACCTCCCTCAGTTCTTTGGCTGTCATTTTTCCCAGTGGTTTTTCCTTGGTTTCCTTTTTCTTTTTACTCATAACCGGCTAATCTCCTTTGCTCACCTTATTAAAAACACAAGCGGAGGCTGCAAAGCCTCCGCCAAATTGACAGAATTAAACACTTTGACCCTTTTGCAACTAGCACCTAATCCATTCAATTAACCTTTCCCTATAGTATACTGAAAAATTTCCATATAAATCAATTTCTTTATAACTGTCAATAGTTAATGACTCAAGTTTCGCACCCTCTTTTGTTACTGAATAAAAGATATGATTGGTCTTTGCAAACAAATGATGACTGCCTAAAGTGATCTAAAGTGCCTAAAGTTAAGGTATTCTATCAATTTTTATTATAATTGACCTCGCCAGAGGCGAGTTCCATAACCCTGGCCCAGACCGATCACCGGTACTATTTGCTGAAGACGTCAGGCCTGTAATGGTACGTTGGCTATCTCTGGAAATTACCAAGTCGCGCCAGGGCGGGCTTTAGCTCACTTTAGCGCTTGCATTAATTTCTTCATATCCTCCCACACATCTCTTTTTTTAGCGGGATTGCGCAACAGGTAAGCCGGGTGATAGGTGGGCAACAACCTGATCCCCATATATTGATGAAACGACCCTCTGAGTTTTGAGATAGGTTTTTGGGTTTCAAGAAGTGTCTGAGCGGCAAAAGTCCCTAATGCGCATATCAAATCAGGCTTGATGGCCGCAATCTGGCGTTCTAAAAATGGTGCGCAGGCCTTGATCTCGTCCGGTCTGGGATTTCTGTTTTCCGGTGGACGGCACTTGATTATATTACAGATATACACCTGCTCGCGAGTATAATTAATGGCATGGATTATCTTGGTAAGCAGCTGCCCTGCAGCGCCTACAAACGGCTCTCCCCTTTGATCCTCCTCATAGCCCGGCCCTTCACCTACAAATACGAGTTTTGCGTGGGGATCACCTGAACCAAAGACAATATTTTTGCGGCCGCCGGAAAGCCGGCAGCGTCTGCAATCGCCAAGGTCATTGCGAATTACCTTCAGTGTCTCGGGAGCAGAGGTTATTTTACGTCCCCAGGTTTTGATTGTTTTCAGGCTGGTTTCAGAGCAGTCAAAACCCCGGCACCCAATTGCGGCCAGACGGCGCAGTCTGTTTTCAATCTCTGCGACTGTGGCGGCAAAATCTTCGATGCGGGCGTTATTACGATTTTGGGAGCGTAGCGGCATGGGATTGTTTGTAATCTTTTTAAGTTTCAGGTTTTAAGTAACTTCTAAATAACTTCTGGAGAAAGAGGGTTTCAGGGTTTTTCAAAAAAGGTGATATCTTGATCGTTTGCCATGGCATATCACGGTGGCCAAATATTTATGATTGCTGCGGAAGCGTTTTACAACTTCTCGAAAAATTAAACAAATCATAAATATTTGGTCACCCTTAGATAGCGTAGTTGATATCGCCTTTTTTGAAAAATTCTGAAACCCGGCAATTTGCTAAACCCTGACCTATTGATAATTTACGGTTTTAAGTTTTAATATTCGATCGAGCAGTATATGAGCAACCTCTTCTTTATCCATTACAGCAAGCGGCTCTTTTGTTCCGTCTTTAAAAAAAAGCGTCATCTCATTTGTATCTGAACCGAAACCCGCAGAGGGGTGGCCCACAAGGTTGCCGGCGATCATGTCAAGATTTTTATCAACAAGCTTCTTTTGCGCATATTTTTCAAGGTTTTCAGTTTCAGCCGCAAAGCCAACCAAGATTTGATCTTCTTTCCTTCTGCCGAGTTCTTTCAGGATATCCTGATTTTTTTCCAGAGCCAAAAGCTCTTGATCGTTTTCCTTTTTGATCTTCTGGTTAGCCTGGTCTTTGGGTCTGAAATCGGAGACTGCCGCTGCTTTTATTATAATATTAGAATGGTCGAAATGCTCAAAAACTTTTACACCCATTTCCCGGGCAGTTTGAACACGAATAACGGTCACATTGTTAGGATCGGGCAGATCGGTTGGGCCCGTAATCAGGACGACACGGCCACCTCGATGTTCCGCCGCCCTGGCAACGGCATAGCCCATCTTGCCTGAAGAGGGATTGCTGATAAAACGCACAGGATCGATCGGCTCCCGAGTGGGACCGGCGGTTACCAACACACTTTTACCTTCCAGATCCTTAGGAGTAAGACAGTGCATAAGTCTGTCCATAATATCTACCGGTTCGGGAAGACGGCCGGGACCGGTAATACCGCAAGCCAGTTTTCCGGTTTCCGGCTCGATAACAAAATATCCGTCAGTTTTGAGTTGAGCAATATTTCTCTGAACCGCTTTGTTTGCAAACATATGCGTGTTCATGGAAGGACAAAGTACAACCGGGCATGTCACCGCCATTATAAAGGTGCTGAGGGCATCATCAGCCACCCCGCCGGCAAGCTTGCCGATAATATTGGCTGTTGCCGGGGCAATCACAACGGCATCGGCTTGTTCGGCCCACTCAATATGTTTGATGGAAGCATCTGCGCCTTTTTCAAAAAGGCTGGTACACACCCCTTGACCGCACAAAGCTTCAAAAGTCAAAGGTCCCACAAATTCCCGGGCATTTTGAGTCATTATGACCCTGACATTTGCACCCTGCTTGATAAGCAGCCTTAACAGTTCGACGCTTTTGTATGCAGCAATCCCCCCGCACACGCCCAAAACGATATTTTTTTTATTAATGCCGGTTCTCATAATTATTTTAATAACCCGGATTCGGGCTCATTAACTGTGGGCGCAACCCCTATTTCAACATATGTGTTATAGTCTTTTTCGTTAATGCTGATCACGCACCACCTGTTTTCCTTCTGAAACAGAATGATGGTACTTGTCCGGGGGGACTTGAACAAACTGATTTCCCTCCAGTTATCCTTGGCCATGTTGTTTTGGAAAAAAGCGATCAGCGAATTTCTTTCAATATCCCCTTTTAAGGCCAGAATGCCGGTTAAAAAACCCGGAGACTGGACGATATAAGATGATTTCTTGTCCACCTTCAACTCTTTTGGAATAAGCACATCTCCGAAATCATAATATAAAGGGGAGGATTCTTTATCTTTTTTTACTGCAAGCTCTTGGGTGGAACTGCTTGTACTTGATTTAAGAGTGGAACATCCGCTTACGATGAAAAAAAAGAGCGTTATCATCCCGATAGCCATCAAAACCGTCTGCCTGGACCTTACCTTTATCATGATTTCCTCCTTGCCAGTATCTGTAAGCATTTGTGTTCTTAAAAGTCCCTTCCTATGTATACCTTTATTACAAAACAAGTCAAATAGCTAAATACCATTCGTACGTCCGCTTAATGCCTTCTGCCAGAGATATAGACGATTTCCAGCCCAACTGTTCGAGTTTTGAAATATCAAGCAGTTTACGCGGAGTCCCATCCGGTCGTGAACCGTCCCATACAATATCGCCCTGATAGCCGACGATTTCAGCAATCAGTCCGGCCAGATCGCGGATGGTAATATCCGTTCCGCAGCCAATATTAATTAACGGCAAACTGTTCTCGGCAAACAGTGAATCAAAAACCTCATTTTCGCGGTTCATCAAAAAGATGCAGGCATCAGCCATATCATCAACATGCACAAATTCCCTGCGGGGGCTGCCGCTGCCCCAGAGATTTACCGCCGGCTGTGACTTTACGCCTATATCAGGCAGCTTATAATCATGCCCAAAAGACTTGCAAATAGCAACCAGACACGCCATAAAATCATCCGGAATATCGCCGAAGCGGGATTGGTCTTTATTAATGCCCGCCCAGTCTCCCCGGACAGCCAGTTTCGCCAGATGAAATTTGCGGATCATGGCTGGAAGTACATGGGAATTCTCCAAATCGTAATTGTCGTTGGGTCCATAAAGATTATTCGGCATAACCGCATAATAGCGAGTTCCATGCTGTCGGTTAAATGATTCACAGAGTTTGACTCCCGCAATCTTGGCAACGGCATAGGGCTCGTTGGTCGGCTCAAGCTTGCCGGTTAGAAGATATTCCTCTTTCATCGGCTGTGTGGCATGCTTGGGATATATGCAGCTGCTGCCCAAAAACAGAAGCCGTCTCACCCCGCTTTTGAATGCCTGGTAAAGTACGTTGGACGTGATCATTAAGTTCTGGTATATGAAATCCGCCGGATAGGTGTTATTGGCGTGGATTCCACCGACTTTAGCCGCAGCCAGGACGACATAATCGATTTTTTGATTCTGAAAAAAATTCCGTGCCGCCTGTTGATCTATCAGATCCAGCTCTTGATGGGTTCGGGTGACAATGTTGTCGTATCCTTCCTTTTTCAGCCTGGAAACAATGGCGGAGCCTACCATACCGCGGTGTCCGGCAACGTAGATATGAGCACGGGTATTCGATGCCGCATATGAAATTTTGTTCTGAGTTGCTGTCATTTAACTTTCTTTCACCCTAACCCGGATAAGCCGGCCTCCGGCTCGTAGAACCTACGCCTCGGAGAGAAATAAATAAGATTCTCTCGCAAAGGCGCAAAGACGCCAAGATTCTTAATAAATTTATCTTTGTTTTCCTTTGCGAGCTTTGCGCCTTTGCGTGAAATAATGTACTGCTCAATAATTGATTTTTGCCATAAAATGTAAAAAATTACCCTTAAGGGACTAATCGTTTAAATGAAGTTTTAAGCTTTTTGAGTTGCTGCAGACGGCTGTGCCTGAGCAATAGGTCAAGCCATATGCTTAACAAATCGCCCAACCTCTCGGGATCTTTTTCTAAACGTTTTTTATCAATTTCAGAAATAGCATCAATCAGATCTTGCCGCCCGGGCTCTTTTTCCAAAAGATATTGATAGATTTCAACCGCCTTTTCTAATTTGCCCTGGTCAGCATAGACCTTTGCCATTGTTTTGGTATAAAAAACATCCTCCTTGTTCAATTTTCGCCTTTCCGCTGATCTTTAAGCTTAAAGATCAGCTCATCTTTTCCGACAACCCCCAGTTCCTTCCTCGCAACACTTTCAAGATACTTGGGGTCGCTCTTTAAACGTACAATTTCACGATACAAGTCCAGGTTTTGTTTGGCAAGTTCTGCATTTTGTTTCGACAGGTTGTCTCTTTCTATTTTAAGCAGATGAAGGTCGGCAAGACCATTTTCACCGAAAATTATGAAAAGAAGCAGTGAAAATATCGCCAGGATTATGCATGCAAGCAGAACGCTTTTTTTTGTATTCACTCTCCGTATCCTAAGTGTTTCCGCTAACTGCGGCTTTGCGGTGAAACAAAAATGCCAATATCTTTTCCAGTTCCGGGCTTTTGAATAAAAACGCAAAAAAACCGTATAGCACAATACCGGTGAAAATACTTCCCATGAGTCCGAAAAACAGGCCGGCTAACGTCGCACCCTCTGAAGGAATTATAAAAAGGGCTACAGCCCAGACCACTGCACCCATCACCAGTGAACAAATTGTTGTCTTAAAGATTGACGCCGTAATGCCCCTTGAGCCCAGCACACCGAGCTTTTTCCTTAAGGCCCAGGTGAGAAGGCCGAAATTAAGCATGGAAGCCAGCGCAGTAGAAAGCGCAAGTCCGCCGTGGGCCAGCCATTGCATTAGGATAACGCTGAAAACAATTTTAGCAATAACGGATATAATAGCCATCCGAACAGGTGTTTTGGTGTCTTGAAGAGCATAAAATGCATTAACGACTATTCGAACAGCTGAGAAAGCCCATAGACCGGTAGCATAATACAAAAGTGCGTAGGCAGTCAAACGGGTGGTTTCAGCATCAAAGACCCCCCTTTTAAACAGCAGGGCAACAATAGGCTGCCTTAAAATAATCAGGCCGACCATTGAAGGAATAATGATAAAAAAGACGAGTTTTATGGCATAGGCAAAGGTGTCCCTGAAAGCAGGCAGGTCCTTTTCGGCTGCCTGTCTGGAAAGACTTGGCAGAACCGCGGTTGCGGTGGCTATTGCAAATATGCCCAGGGGAAACTGAACTATACGGTCAGCATAATAAAGATATGAAATGCTCCCTTTTGCTAATAACGATGCCAGAATGGTATCGACCAGAATACTGATCTGATATACAGCAGCCCCAAAAATAACAGGAATCATCAGTATGCCAATTTTTTTAAGCCCGGGATGATAAAATTTTGCTTTCTGCCAGAAATAAAAACCTTTTTTGATAAGAAACGGTATCTGGAGCGCAAGCTGCAAAAAACCGCCAATGAGTACTCCGATAGCCAGTCCTGTCACCGGATCAGCCATATGTGGTGAAATTATAAACACCGAACCTATGATGGCTATATTTAAAAGAACAGGGGCAAGGGCCGGTGCGGCAAAATGACCGAGAACATTCAGGATGCTCATGGAGAGTGCCACAAGACTGATGAGTAAAATATACGGGAACATTATGCGGGTCAGGGTGACCGTAAGTAAAAACTGTTCAGGTGAATCTGAAAATCCCGGAGCAATTACGCGAATGATCAGAGGAGCTATCAGGATTCCGACAACTGCAATAATCGCCAACAGGACCGATAGAAGTCTAATGGCGGACCTGGCCATTTTAAAAGCTTCTTCCCTGCCCTGATTAGCAAGATATTCAGTAAAGACAGGAATAAACGCGATACTAAGGGAACCCTCCGCAAAAAGCCTTCTTAATAGGTTGGGAATCCTGAAAGCCACAAAAAAAGCATCTGAAATGAGCCCGGCGCCAAAGAACCAGGCAAGGACAATGTCTCTTATCAAGCCAAAGATACGGCTTAACAAGGTTGCTGAACCAACAACCCCCGCAGCTTTTGTCACCCTTTCATTTTCAGTAGCCGATTGGTAAGATGATGGGCTCATGGAATGTTTTTTTCAGTATCCGTATTTAAATCGATTAAAAAACTTGACATGTGGTTATTGATTATATAATTTTAGCGGTTAAATTTACTAAAATCAATTTGAAAGGGGAAAACAAACTTGGCGAATCATAAATCTGCTATCAAACGTGCCGGCCAAAATGAAATTCAGCGTATGCGCAACAAGTCCGTGAAGACCAGAATAAAAAATATTGTTAAAAATGTGAGGTTGGCTGTCAGCGAAAAGTCAAGCGAGGCAGCTTTAAAAAAACTTGATTATGCAAAATCTATTATTGACAAGGCCGCCAAAAAGGGTGCGATCCATACAAAAACTGCATCTCGCAAAATTTCCCGCCTAACCAAGCTTGTTAACACTATCTCAACTTAACCAGCCGGCGCAAGGCGCCTAACTTGTTGCGCTTTGCGTTCAGGGCTCGGCTTCCTGCAGGTAAATCATTTAAAAATCTTCCGTCAACCGATTATAAATTGTTTCCGCAAGCCTTTTTGAAGCCTTTGAGATGGCGTCTAGCCTGTTTTGTTCGGTACCCTGCTTATCATCCTCGACAACGTAGGCTTCGCTTTGCGCAACACCATTGGCAGACCATATTATTATGCCGCTGGTGTTTGTTAATTTCAAATCGAGCGTAACCGTCACCCTTCTTTCAGTTGAGGCGCCCACATCCCTGCGGGAAATTGCTCCGGTCTGGGTGGAAACAATGACCCCGCTGAGGTCAGCTTCGGCTTTGTCTTTGCGAACTAAAACTACCCCTTTGCTCCTGGTGACCTCATAGATAAGATCGTTTGTAACAGTATTCTCCAGACCGGTCACAACGGTCCGGTTTTCAAAGGTGGTGATACTCATCGTCTTGATGCCGGCCGGGAAACCGCCACTCCCGGTAAACCGGTAGCCGCAGGCTGAAAAAAATACCCACAAAACCAGGATAATCCAAAGCGCTTTTCTTTTAATTTGCAACATGAATACGATACCTCAGAATAAAATCGTACTACGATTTTATCTTTTATTTGAATTCCCCGCTGCATGCAGCGGGGAATTCAAATTTAAACCACTATGTTAACCAGTTTTTTTGCTACCACAATAACTTTTTTAATCGGTTTGTCTTTGATGAATTTTTGAACACGCTCGTCTGCAAGAGCCGTTTCCCTTAACGTA
Source organism: Candidatus Desulfatibia vada (assembly GCA_014383215.1). Taxonomy (GTDB): domain Bacteria; phylum Desulfobacterota; class Desulfobacteria; order Desulfobacterales; family UBA11574; genus Desulfatibia_A; species Desulfatibia_A vada. The sequence continues at coordinate 16,964 of JACNIG010000208.1, forward strand.
TTATCATCGGTATCAACAGCTGCGTGAAACCTGCCTCTGAGTTTGCCGTTTACCTGTACTACGATCAACAGCTCATCTTTGATGAGAGCATCATCCCTGTAAGACGGCCAGGCTGCCAGCAGGACACTCGATTCATGGCCCAGGGCTTCCCATAATTCTTCGGCAAAATGCGGCACAACGGGCGATAAAAGCAAGACAACCGATTCCATGGCAAGCCGCATCACTCCGGCCTGTTGAGGGCTGTTGTCGATCGTTTCAATGCCGTACATGGTGTTGACAAGCTCCATCACCGCGCTGATGGCAGTGTTAAAATGGAACCGTTCCTCGACATCTTTGGTCACTTTTCTTATGGCCTGGTGAGTCTTTTTAAACAGCTCCCGAAATTTGCCCTCGAGCTCGTCGGGACTGCCGTCAAAAGGGGCTAAGTTTTTTATAGTTTCCATGTAGCTTGAGGCCAGGCGCCAAACACGCTTCAGAAAGCGATAGCCACCCTCAACGCCCTGTTCACTCCATTCCAGATCCCTTTCCGGCGGTGCTGCAAAAAGGCAAAAGAGCCTCGTGGTATCCGCACCGTACTTTTCTATAAGAAGATTCGGATCGATCACATTTTTTTTCGACTTGGACATCTTTTCAACTCGCCCCGGTATAGCCTTTTGTCCGCATTGCCGGCATACGGCACTTGCACCGCTATCTTTGACCTCTTCGGGGAAGAGGAAGCCGTGGTCCGGACAGGAAATGGTCTCTTTACAAACCATCCCCTGGGTCAAAAGCCGGGTAAAAGGTTCCTTGTAGTTGACCAGTTCAAATTCGTTCAGAACGCGTGTAAAATACCGCGAATATAGAAGGTGCAAAATCGCATGCTCAACACCGCCGATATACTGGTCAACAGGCATCCAGTAGTCGACGGCTTTTTTATCAAACATACCGCTGCTGCATTGCGGACTGCAGTATCGCTCAAAATACCAGGAAGATTCCACAAACGTGTCCATTGTGTCAGTTTCTCTTTTCGCATCGGACCGGCCGCAAACCGGACACGTCGTTTTTACAAAAGAATCGAGAATCGGAAGCGGTGATCCTCCACCTTCGAGAAGCGCAGCATCCTCGGGAAGCAGTACCGGCAGGTCTTTTTCAGGTACAGGCACAACCCCGCAGGTTTGGCAATGAATCATGGGGATCGGTGCCCCCCAGTAACGTTGCCGGGAAATGCCCCAGTCCCTTAACCTGAAATTTACAGTTTTTTTCCCCAGGTCCTTTGACTCCAGATACGTAACAATATCATCCATGGCCTGGGTATTTTCCATACCATTGAACTGATCGGAATTGATCATTACGCCTTCGCCGGCATAAGCTGCGGTGATAGTCTCCCCATCGAGATCCTCATCATGAGGTTTAACAACCACGATTATGTCCAACCCGTATTTTTGGGCGAATTCAAAATCCCGCTGATCATGAGCAGGTACGGACATAACCGCACCGGTTCCGTACTCCATCAGTGCAAAATTGGCGGTATAAACCGGCATACGCCTGCCGTTGACGGGATTAATGCAGAAAGCGCCCACAAAAACACCTTCTTTTTCATAATCGTCAACCGCTTTGGCAGACCGGTCCTGCATGGCAATACGCTCGATGAACTCTTCAACCTCAGCTTGCCGGTCCGTTCCATTTGCCAGCTTAAGAACCAGGGGATGCTCCGGAGCAAGGCACATGAAAGTAGCACCGCAGACCGTATCTTGCCTGGTTGTAAAAACGGATATATATTCATCGCTGTTATCGATGGGGAAGCGGATTTCGGCACCGATGCTCTTTCCGATCCAGTTTTTTTGCATGGTGACCACTTTATCCGGCCATCCGGGAATCTTGTCACAATATTCAAGCAAATCTTCGGCATAGTCGGTAATCCGGAAAAACCACTGCCAGAGTTTTTTTTGACGAACCGGCTTACCACAACGCCAACACATGCCGGCTTCCACCTGCTCGTTGGCCAGCACTGTCTGGCAGGGTTCACACCAGTTCACATAGGATTCTTTCCTGTAGGCCATCTGCTTTTCGTACATTTTCAAAAAAAGCCATTGCTCCCAGTGATAGTATTCAGGCCTGCAGGTAGCAATTTCCCGGCCCCAGTCATAGGAATAGCCGATACGTTGCAGCTGTAAGCGCATGTTGTCGATATTTTGATATGTCCAGTCGGCCGGATGGGAATTGTGCGCAATAGCAGCATTTTCAGCCGGCATGCCGAAAGCATCCCATCCCATGGGGTGCAGGACGTTAAATCCCTGCATTCTTTTGTACCTTGCAACCACATCCCCAATGGTATAGTTCCTTACATGCCCCATATGAAGATTTCCGGACGGATAAGGAAACATTTCAAGCAGATAATATTTTTTCTTTTCAGGATCCTCATTAACCTCAAACAGATTGGACTTTTCCCAATGGTCTTGCCATCTGGATTCTATTTTTTGGGGATCATATCTTTCATCCATTGTATATACATCCTTTATCCATATCATTGCATACAGCGTAGTTGATAGCGCCTTTTTTGAACTGCAACAGCGAGCGTATTCCCCGTCCGCCTCCGGTGGACTGCGGGGAATGCGAGCGAATATTAAATTAGCAGAATTCCTTACAGTCGCGCGAAGCACTGCCGCAAGGCAGAACATTCCCTGTCCGCCTGCGGACTGCAGGGAGCTTCAAAAACCATGAAGCCCGACGATTCTCTGAACCCTAACCTATTGAGAAGTCACGTGTCCATCTATAAAATGTGACTCTCATGCCACAACCTGATACAAATAGCAAGAATGTCTAACCCGGATTTCTCATCATCTGAGAAATCGATTGACTTGTATCTAACATTTTCATATCAAACAGTAAAGACGTCTTCTATCATAATTGATGAATTCGGAAAAAGTCGAATTCATCACGTTTTAGGTTTTATGTGAGCATAAATTGCAGTTTTAACAAATACTTAAAATCTAAAATTGTATCTTCTCAATAAATGGAGGCAACCGGTAATGAAATATGAAAATGGCTGACTGTTTGAACGCATTAGTGAGTGTTAAGAAAAAACAGCAACTATCTGATATCTTCATAAACAATAGAGACGTAATAACCATAGATCATTCTTATTTCAATGTTATGGCCCTGTTTTTTCTTTAGACTCACTTTTGCGTGAGTTTCAGACGTTTTCATATTTTATTACCGGTTGCCGGCCGTTGACCAGAACTTATTGAAAAGTTACCCTTTTCCGGTTCAAAAAGGCAAAAAGGAATGAAACTTTTATGAGCAGCAAAATCCTTATCAATGCCGTAGATCCTGAAGAATGCAGGATTGCAAAAGTTAAAGACAATAAGCTGGAAGAATTTCAAATCGAAAGCGCCGCTAAGGAAATTATCCATGGTAATGTTTACAAAGCGATTATTTCCCGGATTGAACCGAGTCTTCAAGCTGTTTTTGTGGACTACGGAGCAGAGCGACACGGCTTCTTGCAGCAGCACGAAATTCACAGTGACTATTTTTTAGACAGCCCCACCGGAAAACAGTCTAAGTCTATTAATAGTATTGTCAAACGCGGACAGGAACTCCTTGTGCAGGTCAGCAAAGATCCTTTCATGAAAAAGGGAGCTATGCTGACGACTTACATATCACTGCCGGGAAGATACGTTGTCCTAATGCCGGGAAGCCACAGCCGGGGTATTTCACGCAAAATAGAGGATGAAAATGAGCGTAAACGTCTCAAGGATATCGTCGGCACACTCAAAATACCGGAAGGATACGGTCTAATCGTCCGTACGGTCGGGGTAAACTGTACCAAAACACACCTGACCAAGGACCTGAGCTACCTTTTAAGGCTGTGGGAAAACGTCAAGAATAATGTAATACAGCAGAAAGCCCCCGCCCTTCTATACAAAGAGCAGAACCTGGCTTTAAGATCCATACGCGACTATTTTACAACGGATGTATCTGAAATTCTCATAGATGATGCTGCTGTATATAACGATGTTAAATACTTTGTTAAAATAATTTCTCCCAAGCATACCAAAATAGTTAAACTCTTTAAGGGATCCAAACCGATATTTACTAAACACCAGCTTGAGAGTCAGATTGAATCAATCTATGAAAGTAAGGTTACACTGAAATCCGGCGGTTATATTGTAATTGAGCAAACTGAAGCTCTGGTCTCTATTGATGTCAATTCGGGAAAAGCAACCCAGAAAAAATCCATAGAGCTGACAGCATTACAGACCAACATAGAAGCTGCCGAAGAGGTTGCCCGCCAATTGCGGCTTAGAGACCTGGGAGGCCTGATCGTCATTGATTTCATCGACATGAGAGATTCGAAACACAGATCAGAAACTGAAAGGACTCTCAAGGCTTTTGTAAAGTCGGACAAGGCCAAAACAAATATCGGCCGGATTTCTAAATTCGGCTTGATGGAAATGTCAAGGCAGCGCATACGGCCGTCGATCGAATACGGCAGCTTTGAATCCTGCCGCCATTGCCAAGGCAAGGGACTGGTTCCTTCGACCGAAACCCTGGTGCTAAGTTTCTTCCGTCAACTTCGACTTGAAACCTTGAAAGCAGATATTTCAAGCGTAAAAGGGGTCGTTCCATCAGAAGTCGCAGAATATCTTTTAAACAAAAAGCGCCGGGAGATTCTCGATCTGGAGGAAAGACGAAATCTTTCCATCACCATCGAAGGAGACAGTACTATGGACCCGGGAAAGAATAAGATTATTTGCCATTAGTCGTCAGTGTTGCGCAGTGGGGAGCAGTCCGGTAAAAATAAACATGTCCGGTTGACACCTAAGCAACATTGCTGTATCGGTGTGACAACTTAAAAAAAATAGGAAAAAATATGCCGAAAAATAATAATTCAGGTAATACCAGTAAGTCCTTGATAATCGTTATCATAATTGTCATTATAGGAGCCGCTCTTATCGGATATATGCTCTGGTCCCAAAAAGATGCAGGGCCTGTTGCCCCCCCAATCCCTAAAAAAATTCTTGCGCCTATAAAACCCCAGACGGTAATTGACTACAACGAGCTCAATAAAGATCAAAAATTAAAGGAGCTTATGCAGGAGCGCAAGGCTAAATACGGTCTTAAAAAAGGAATCGATATAATTACAAAATCAGATGAATCCGTCAAAGTCGGCGAATCAACGGTTCCCATGCAGGAAATTCTGGATGAAATCCGGCTTAAACTCGGTGATATAATCGAAAAAGACCTCAAATCAGGCCGCACAGGTTCAGGCAGAGGCACAAAGGAATTTGGAATATATGTGGTTCAGCCGGGGGATAATATCTGGAACATTCATTTTAAGTTTCTCAAAGACTATTTTGACCATAAAGGTGTGGTTCTCTCACCACGTTCCGATGAACCCAGCCAGGCAGGCCAAAGCTCCGGTGTCGGTAAACTTCTAAAATTTTCCGAAAACACCGTTCAAATATACAACATCAAAGAACATAAGCTTGATATCGATCTGCATCTAATCATCCCCTTGAACAAAATCGTTGTTTATAATATGGAACGGATTTTTGCACTGCTGGATCTCGTCGACTACGCAAAGGTCAATCGCATCCAGTTTGATGGTGAAACACTCTGGATACCGGCAGAGTAACGAATCCCCCGCCATGCGGGATTTTCAACGGGCTCAGAGGACCCGGCTTTGGTTTACCTCTGGAAGGGGTTAATGTTACAGTACATATAAATGCCTAAAGTGACCTAAAGTTTGAAGTGCCTAAAGCCTGCCCTGGCGCGCGGCCCCTCATTCAAAAGTATACCTTTTGAAGTTGTTGCAGAATACACATAAGCTAAAAAGTACAGAGCCAGTTCTGGGCCAGGGTTATGGTGTCGCTTCGCTCCATCTATTCATATAAAATTGACAGAATACCTTAACTTTAGTTCACTTTAGCTCACTTCAAACTTAAGGCACTTTTAAAGGAGGTTTAATCTTGACAAGTATCGCGTATGCAATGGGCCAGGGCGGAGCACTAGGCGGGCAGCAGGCCGGTGGGTTTTCCTCGTTTATACCCCTAATCCTGATGTTCGTTATTTTTTATTTTCTACTGATCCGGCCCCAGCAGAAAAAGTCTAAAGAACACCGCGAAATGATCTCGAATATTAAACAAGGCGACCGTATTGTTACCAGCGGCGGCATCCATGGCCGTGTTACTGCCGTGGGTGAAACCACGATGACATTGGAGATCGCTGATAAGGTCCGCGTCAAGCTGGCCCGCGGCAACGTTGCCGCTTTGGTCGCGTCTGCTTCTTCACAGGTCCAGAAATCAAAAAGCAGCAAAAAGGGTTCGGAAAAATCAAAATAGCCCCAATTAATTTGTTAATTTGATAATTTAACAAATTTTGTGGGGCTTTCATCTGCTAAGAAAAGGAAGGATCATTGAAAAATATTTCATGGCGATTGGTTGCCGTTGTTGTGATTATAGTCGCAGCAATTATCTACGTTCTCCCCACCATAAAGCCGACCTTGTGGCCCCACAAAAAGATCAACCTGGGACTGGATCTTCAGGGCGGCATGCACCTGGTGCTTGAAGTCGATACCGAAAAAGCCGTGGAGAGTACTGTTGAACGTATCAGCCAGGAACTCCGCAGCCTCATGAAAAAAGAGCGCATCAGGCATAGCGGTATAAAACGGATTGAAGGCAGCCGGATAGTGGTCAGGTTGCAAGACCAAAAAAATGTAGACGATTTTGAAAAGCTGCTTGATAAGGAATTCGAGGGTCTGCGCATTCTTTCGAAATTAACTGAAGACGAAATTTTTACCGTGATCATGGATCTTCCTGCAAAGGAAAGCGATCAAATCAAAAAACTGGCAACGGAACAGGCTCTTGAAACTATCAGAAACCGGATTGACCAGTTTGGCGTCAGTGAACCTGATATTCGCCTGCAGGGCGAAAATCGCATACTAATACAACTTCCCGGAATCAGAGATACTCAAAGGGCCAAGGAGCTTATCGGCAGGACAGCCCTTTTAGAATTTAAACTGCTGGATGAAACCCATGATCTCAACGCCGCCCTGCAAGGCAATGTTCCGCCGGGCAGCGAAATTCTCTATGCAACCAAAAAAGAGACCGAAACCAATCGTGAGACCAAAATACCCTACCTGGTAAAAAAGCAGACCCAGTTAACCGGAGCACATCTTACCGATGCCAGAGTTCAGATCGACTCCCAGTATAATGAACCGTATGTTTCCATTACTTTTGACAAAAAAGGGGGCCGGGACTTTGCCAGAATAACAGAAGAAAATGTAAAAAAACGCCTCGCCATTGTACTTGATAAAAACGTTTATTCGGCACCGGTTATTCAGGAAAAAATCACCGGGGGACAGGCCCGGATTACAGGCAGCTTCTCCACAGACGAAGCCCACGATCTTGCCATAATCCTGCGGGCAGGAGCTCTCCCGGCCCCGGTCAATATCCTTGAGGAAAGAACCGTCGGCCCTTCTCTGGGATCTGATTCCATCAGGAAAGGTCTTTTCTCTATGTGCGTCGGCGGTATCCTCGTCATTATGTTTATGGTTATATATTATAAGGGCTCCGGACTGATTGCAGACTTTGCCCTGATACTTAATATTCTTCTGATAGCCGGAGGTTTGGCCGCTTTGCAGGCCACGCTGACACTGCCGGGCATCGCCGGCATTATCCTTACCATCGGTATGGCCGTGGATGCCAATGTTCTTATATTCGAGCGTATCAGGGAAGAGATGAGCCTGGGCAAGACACCCCGGGCAGCCGTCGATGCCGGTTACGACAGGGCCACGCTTACCATCCTCGATGCCAACGTCACAACGCTGATTGCCGCGCTGGTGCTGTTCCAGTTCGGAACCGGCCCTGTAAAAGGATTTGCCGTCACACTGAGCCTGGGGGTGATCTCCAGCCTGTTTACAGCCCTTATCTTGTCACGGCTTATCTTCGATTATTTCTTGATAATACGCAAAACCAAACACTTAAGCATCTAAATCATAAGGACCCAATCTATGCGAATAATAAAGTCTGATATAAATATAGATTTTATCGGTAATACTAAAATAGCTTTCACGGTATCCGTGGCAATGATACTTGTCAGCATCCTATCTCTTTTTATACACAAAGGACCCCGATACGGCATCGACTTTGCCGGCGGAACGCTGATACAGGTGAAATTTCTTGAACCGGTAAATATCAAAGATATAAAATCGGGCCTGGCAGCCATAGACATGGGATCTTCAACGGTGCAACTCTTCGGCGATCAGCAAGAGAATGAATACCTTATCCGGACCGACATATCAGCGGCAACCTCACAGGGATTTTCCCTCAAAGTGCAAGATGCTTTGAAATCGTCTATTGGCAAAGATGCGGAGATCCGTCGAGTAGAAATGGTTGGACCCCAGGTGGGTGAGGACCTGCGTGAAAAAGCCTTATTCGCCATGTTTTATGCCCTGCTTTTCATTACTATCTATATATCCGGTCGTTTTGAGTTAAAGTGGATGTTAAGCGCGGTCATGGCCGCAGCACTTGTGGGGGCCGTCTATCTGCTCTCTATTTTTAATGTCAGCGTCCCAATTTTAATGGCCGCAGCACTTATCGTCACCTTGTTACTTTTTTGGTTTCTCGATTTGAAATACGCCATGGGTGCGATTGTAGCCCTTATCCATGACGTCACCATTACTATCGGTATATTTTCGATTTTTAACAAGGAATTTACCCTGCCGATTATCGCGGCGCTTCTCACCATCATCGGGTACTCACTGAATGATACGATAATTGTTTTTGACAGAATCAGGGAAAATTTGAGAAAACATCACCGCAATCCTCTCGATTTCATTATTAACAAAAGTATAAACGAGACGCTCAGCAGGACCATACTGACGTCTGTGACCACCCTCATTGTGGTTTTAGCCCTGTTTGTCCTGGGAGGCGGAATCATCCACGATTTCGCATTTGCATTGATTGTGGGTGTCCTGGTCGGTACCTACTCATCAATCTACGTTGCAAGCCCTATTCTCCTTGCCCGGCAGGTACACGGAAAGAAAAAATAATAAAATCGCTACGCGATTTTATACAATGACCATTTTTTTAAGTGCGTCTTGATGGAACATCTACTACCATGGTTTAAACTCAAAAGTGCTCCTGGAATCGGGAACCATCTATTCAAACGGCTGATAGACCGCTTTCACACACCGCAGCGTGTTTTTGAGGCATCCTTGGAGGATCTGTTTGAAGTCCAAGGCATGACTGCGCGTCTTGTATCGTCGATCAAAGGCCACAGAATGCCTGAGACGGTCAAAAAGGAGATCGACCTGGTAGTTCAAAAAGGTTATGACATCATCACCATGGCGGATAATAATTACCCGCCCTTGCTGCTGCAAATACCGGATCCGCCTCCTTTTTTATATGTTTACGGCCGTCTTGACGAACGCATTGAAAACATTGCCGTGGTCGGCTCCAGGAATGCAACAAGTTATGGCATTTCAACGACAAATCGGTTGTGCCGGGATCTGGCTGCCCTCAATTTTAAAATTATCAGCGGCATGGCCAAAGGGATTGATACGGCCGCCCACAAAGGCGCACTTTCGAGCAAAGGTAAAACTATCGCCGTTCTTGGAAGCGGCCTCGAAAGAGTCTACCCGGCAGACAATCTAAAGCTTTTTCATCAAATCGCAGCAAACGGCGCCGTCATTTCGGAATTTCCTCTAAAGACAGAGCCTGAGGCCCATAACTTTCCCAGACGCAACCGAATTATCAGCGGAATTTCCCTGGGAACCGTTGTTGTGGAAGCAACCAAAAAGAGCGGGGCACTCATTACGGCTCGGCTTGCCGCCGAACAAAACAGGGAAGTATTTGCCATACCGGGAAGCATTCACTCCTTTAAGAGTATGGGGACCCACACCCTCATTAAAGAGGGTGCCAAACTGGTTGAACGCGCCCAGGACATCATCGAAGAACTTCCGGCAACAGTCAAAGCGCCTGATGAAAAAGATCAGCCGGCCCCCGGGGAAAACAAACCGGAACAGCCTTTGCTTTCATCAGAGGAATCATTGGTGTATAAAACCCTTGAGCCCTACCCTGTGCACATCGATGAGCTTGTCAGAAAGCTTTCCATAGAACCTGGAAAACTTTCGAGTATATTGCTGCACCTCGAACTTAAGGGCATTGTGCAACAGGCACCAGGCAAACTCTTTTCCGTCGCTGAATGCTGATAGTTTAATATTATTTTGGAATTTGCTTGTCCGCCGTCTTTTTTGTGGGATGCTTGGAATTTGGGATTTCATAGATTCTGTGAACGGTTATAAAAAATTAAATAGTTTACTTTTAAAGAAACCAACTTATATTCAAGACTTAAAAAAGTTGAAACGAGGGAAATTGTGACAAAACCTTTAGTCGTCGTAGAATCACCTACCAAAATTAGAACCCTGAAAAAATATCTCGGCAACAGTTACAACATAGCTGCAACCGTTGGGCATATAAAGGATCTTCCCCCCAAAGAAATCGGTATCGACATTGAAGAAGGATTCAAGCCAAAATATACTTACATTACCGGCAAACAAAAAGTGATCCGGTCTTTAAAAAAAGCTGCCGGCGACAGCGTGGATATTTACCTTGCTCCCGACCCGGACAGAGAGGGTGAAGCTATCGCTTGGCACACGGCCGAAATCCTCAAGAAAAAAGGGCGAAGATTTCACCGTGTCCTTTTTCATGAGCTTACCAAAAATGCCGTCAATGAAGCCATCGAATCTCCGCAAAAACTTCACCGCCATAAGTATGAAGCCCAGCAGGCCCGCAGGATACTGGACAGGCTTGTCGGCTACCAGATCTCACCCCTGCTGTGGCGCAAAGTAAAAGGCGGCCTCAGCGCGGGCCGGGTACAATCGGTTACTGTGCGCATTATCTGTGATAGAGAGCGTGCCATACAGGCTTTTGAGCCTGAGGAGTACTGGTCCATAACCGCACACCTTGAAGACAACACACCTCCGCCGTTTACGGCAAAACTGGCCAAAAAAAGCGGCAAAAAGATCAAAATTGCCGATGAAAAGGCATCGAATGCCATTCTCGAGGCTCTGGACGCAGAAAAGTATGTAGTCGATAAAGTAACAAAAAAGACTAAAAAACGGAACCCTTTACCTCCATTTGTCACCAGTACTCTTCAACAGGAAGCTATCCACAAACTCAGATTTTCTGCCAAAAAGACCATGGTTGTGGCGCAGCAGCTTTACGAAGGTATTGATCTTGGACCCGGTGAACCTGAAGGTCTTATCACCTATATGCGTACCGATTCCACCAGGATCTCAAATGAGGCTGCCGGCGAGGCCCTCCAACTTATCCGGGAACAATTCGGTCAAGATTATGTTTTAGACAAGCCCAGGTTTTTTAAAAACCGTAAAAAAGTTCAAGATGCCCATGAGGCCATTCGGCCGACATCCGTCTATAATACCCCGGACAAAATAGCTCCGTTTCTATCCAAAGATCAGCTGGACTTATACCGCCTGATCTGGCAGCGCTTTGTGGCTTCCCAAATGAAACCCGCCATAATAAATCAGAATTCCATATCGATCAAAGCCGGTCCCTATCTGTTTACTGCCAGCGGATCATCGGTTCAATTTCCAGGCTTTATGACTCTTTATCTATCAGCCGACGCTGAAATCGAAAAAGAGAGTCAAAATAAAAAAGAGCAGCTCCCCCAGCTCGTCGAAGGTATGGTTTTGAAACTCAACAAAATAGAACCGAAACAACATTTTACAATGCCGCCGCCAAGGTTTTCCGAGGCATCTTTAGTCAAAGAATTAGAAGAAAACGGGATCGGTCGTCCCAGCACCTATGCCGCCATCCTTTCAACCATCAGAGAAAAAGGGTATGTGGATCTGGTTAAAAGATATTTCAGGCCAAGCGAACTGGGATTTATCGTTAACGACCTTTTGGTGCAAAGCTTTCCTGATGTTCTTGATGTCGAATTTACAGCCAAGATGGAGAACGATCTGGACCGCATAGAAACTGCAGAAGTCGATTCTTTAGAAATCCTCACCCGTTTCTACAGCCCTTTTAAAATAGAACTTGATGCAGCTGCCGAAGGGATGCTCAGTTTAAAAGGCGTTGGTCTGTCCACGGGCCGTTCCTGTCCCCAATGCAACGCCAAACTCCATATTAAGGTTGGGAAAAACGGGCATTTCCTCGGATGCAACGGGTACCCTGAATGCAAATATACCAGGAACTACACCCGCGATGAAAAAGGCAAGATTCATCCCATAGAACCTTTGGTTGAAGAAGTTTCGGACAAGTTTTGTGATAAATGCAAACAGCCAATGGTTGTAAAACAGGGCAAGTACGGAACTTTCCTTGCCTGCAGCGGTTATCCGGAATGCAACCACACTCAATCCCTATTTTCCGATAATGCCGCCCGGGAAACCGGTGTCCACTGCCCGCAAAAAGACTGCGGCGGCAATCTTGTGCAGCGCAAATCGAAACGCGGCAAAGTTTTTTACGGCTGCAGCCGGTTTCCGGATTGCAACTTTGCAATCTGGGACAAACCAATAGCCAAAGATTGTCCCTTTTGCGGTGTCAATTTTCTGTTAGAAAAAACCACCAAAAAAGACGGGACCTCCCTTACCTGCCAGACCAAGGGTTGCGGGTTTAGAGAAAAAGCTTGACAATCAGAACCTTGGCTGTTAGATAAGTGGATCAAAATAATACATTAGAAATTATTATGAAAAATACTTCCACCACTAACAACCTTATTAGCCTTATTATTCTCCTCGTAGTAGATGTACTTATTTGCTACGAGGCAAAGGGGTTGATAATGGTATAAATTTTACCTCAAAACAAAATACAAAATCCGTTATCAGCCCTAAAAGCCGGTAGCGGATTTTTTTTTGGGTCTTAATAACAACTTATTCACAAAGGAAGGTACGGAAATGAAACTAACAGGTGCACAAATCATGTTGAAGGTGCTCAAAGAGGAAGGTGTCGACACAATTTTTGGATATCCGGGCGGTGTCGTCATTGACATTTATGACGAGCTGGCCAAAAGCGATATACGGCATATTCTGGTCCGCCAGGAAGCGTGTGCGGTGCATGCCGCCGATGGTTACGCCCGGGCCGGCAACCGCGTGGGTGTCTGTCTGGCAACATCCGGCCCCGGGGCAACCAACACGGTCACCGGTATTGCATCTGCCTATATGGATTCCATTCCGGTGGTTATCTTTACCGGACAGGTTCCCACTCATCTGATCGGCAATGATGCCTTTCAGGAGGTCGACACGGTCGGCATTACCAGACCGTGTACCAAGCACAACTACCTGGTGAAACGTACCGAAGATCTGGCCAGAGTAATTAAAGAAGCATTTTACTTAGCCGCTTCCGGCCGTCCCGGACCTGTCCTGATAGATATTCCAAAGGATGTCTCCGTCAACGCTATCGATTACAAGGCCCCCAAAAAGGTCAAACTCAAAACATACAATCCAACCTACAACCCGAATATAAAACAGGTGAACAAGGTTGTTGAACTGATCAAAAAGGCCACAAATCCTGTGATTTTGTCCGGCGGCGGTGTAATCCTTTCCAACGCTTCCAAAGAACTCACCCAACTTGCGCGTAACACCCAAACTCCTGTAACCAGCACTCTCATGGGCCTGGGCGGATTCCCGGCCAGCGACCCTCTGTGGCTCGGCATGATCGGCATGCACGGCACCTATCGGGCCAATATGTCCACGGGTGAATGCGATCTTTTAATAGGTATCGGTGTGCGCTTTGACGACCGCGTTACCGGCAGGATTGATGCCTTTGCTCCCAATGCCAAGATCGTGCACATCGATATCGATCCCACTTCGATACGCAAAAACATTCCGGTAACAGCACCTGTTGTCGGCGATTGCAAAGTCACCCTTACCCTTTTGAACAAACTGCTGAAAAAGGAAGATCTGGGAGATCTCAAGAAAAAGCGTAAAAAATGGTTTGCTCAGATTGCCGACTGGAAAAGCACGGCTCCTTTGGCATACAACCAGGGAGATGCTGTTATTAAGCCGCAATTTGTGGTCGAAAAACTTTACGAGCTCACCAAGGGTGATGCCATCATAACCACGGAAGTGGGGCAGAATCAGATGTGGGCAGCTCAGTATTATCATTTTGATAAACCCAACCGTTTTATTACCTCCGGCGGCCTGGGTTGCATGGGATTCGGACTTCCGGCCGCCATCGGAGCACAACTGGCCTGCCCTGACAAACTGGTGGTTGATGTTGCCGGAGACGGCAGCATACAGATGAATATCCAGGAAATGGCAACCGCCGTGCAGTGCGGTCTGCCGGTCAAAGTCGTTATCCTGAACAACGGCTACCTGGGTATGGTCAGACAGTGGCAGCAACTCTTTTTCGACAAACGGTATTCCGAAACCTGTCTTGAGCATGCTCCCGATTTTGTCAAGCTGGCTGAAGCATACGGCGCAGTTGGTTTGCGGGCCACCAAGCCTGAGGAGGTCGTACCTATATTGAAAAAAGGTCTTTTTTCCAAGGATACTGTAATCATGGATTTTGTTGTAGAAAAAGAAGAATGTGTTTATCCCATGGTTCCGGCAGGAGCCGCGGTAACGGAAATGCTTCTGACATAAAATTATGCATGTATTGAAAGGATATTACTAATGATGGAAGAAAAACATGTTTTTTCGATTCTAGTCGACAACGAACCTGGTGTGCTCTCAAGGATTGCAGGACTGTTCAGCGGAAGAGGGTTCAACATTGAAAGCCTTTGCGTCGCAGAAACCACGGATCCCCTTATTTCAAGAATTACGCTGGTCACTACCGGTGCACCCCCGATTATTGAGCAAATAGAGAAACAGCTGAACAAGCTCATTAATGTCATCAAAGTCCATGATCTTACCGGCAAAGAATTTGTTCATAGGGAGATGGCCCTTATCAAGGTGGTCGCCAAGGCCGAACACCGGGCCGAAATCCTGCGGACCGTCGATATTTTCAGGTGCAAGGTAGTTGACGTTGGACGCGAACACTACACCCTGGAAGCCACCGGTGATGAAGGCAAATTAAATGCTATTTTGAGCCTTTTAAAGCCTATCGGAATCAAGGAAATTGCCAGAACAGGTATTATAGCGCTGTTCAGGGACCCCAAATAAAGCATCCGGGCCTAAGACCCGGATCTGGTTTGCCCCTGAAAGGGGCTGCTCTCCTGCAAACCGGACAAGTTAGAAGTGCCTAAAGTGAACTAAAGTGCCTAAAGTTATGGAGTCGCTTTGCTCCGCTGATTTTATATAATTGACAGAATTCCTTAACTTTAGCTCACTTTAAACTTTAGTTCACTTCAAACTCTTGCAGCGTTTCTTCAGGCAGAGCCGGACTACTCTGACCTGGCCCATAGTGTCAGTTTTTCAAGATAAAAATAAAGGAGGATATAATGGCGATTATCAATTTTGGCGGTGTTGAAGAAGAAGTGATTACGTCCCAAGAATTTTCTTTGGAAAAAGCCCGCAAGGTGCTTGAAAACGAAACCGTGGCAATCTTAGGTTACGGCGTTCAAGGACCGGGGCAGGCTCTGAATTTGAGGGACAACGGCATCAACGTTATCATCGGGCAGCGGGACAACAGTAAAACTTGGGATAAAGCGGTGGCCGACGGTTTTGTTCCCGGCGAAACCCTTTTTGGACTTGAGGAAGCCGCCCGTAAAGGGACCGTTGTGCAGTTTCTACTTTCGGACGCCGGTCAGGTTGCCACCTGGCCGCTAGTAAAAAGTTGCTTGAACGAAGGCGATGCACTCTATTTTTCACATGGTTTTTCAATCGCTTATAAAGATCAGACCAACATTATACCTCCTGAAAACGTCGATGTCATCCTGGTCGCCCCCAAAGGATCCGGCCGTACCGTTCGAACCAATTTTCTAGACGGCAGCGGCATCAACTCAAGCTTTGCCGTGCATCAAGACTTTACCGGCAGAGCCAGAGAAAGAACCCTGGCCCTGGGTATTGCCATCGGCTCGGGTTATCTTTTCCCCACTACCTTTAAAAATGAAGTCCACAGCGATCTGACCGGCGAGCGCGGTGTATTGATGGGCTGTCTGGCCGGAGTGATGGAAGCCCAATACAACACACTTCGCAAGCACGGACACAGCCCCAGCGAAGCCTTTAATGAAACCGTAGAAGAGCTTACCCAGAGCCTGATTCGACTGGTGGCCGAAAATGGTATGGACTGGATGTTTTCGAACTGCAGCACCACCGCCCAGAGGGGGGCCCTGGACTGGGCGCCGAAGTTTCGCGACGCCGTTCTGCCCCTCTTTGAAGAGCTATATGAAAATGTCGTTTCCGGCGTTGAAACCAAACGGGTTCTGGAAGCCAACAGCGCCCCGGATTACCGGGAGAAACTGCAAATAGAGCTCGATATCATCAAAAATTCCGAAATGTGGCAGGCGGGAACCGCCGTAAGGTCCTTGAGACCTGAAAACAGATAGCTCATTTTTTTTCATTGTAAAAACAGATATGGCTCAATAATTGCAGGAAACTAAATATAGGGTGCTGTCCGTAGTCCGTTGTCAGGGGTCAGTAGTAACTGTATTTCCAAAAGGTTGGATCATGCGCAAAACCGCAAAAGAATTTTCGTATCTAGCTGAATTAACTACCTCTTATATCTTTTACTACGGACAACTGACAACTATCAACGGACATATCCAAATATAGAACGAGACCTTTGAAACTATAAAGATCTTGAAAATACATTATAGGAGAATACCATAATGGAACCGATTCTGTTATATGACACAACCTTAAGAGACGGAACCCAGGGAGAAAACATCAGCTTTACCGCCAAAGAGAAAATCCAGATTGCAAAACGCCTGGACGACTTCGGCATCCATTACATCGAGGGCGGCTGGCCGGGTTCCAATCCCAGGGACATGCAGTTTTTCGACCTGGCTCAAAACACCACCTTTAATCATGCGCGTATAACAGCATTCGGCTCTACCCGCAAAGCCGGTATCGCTGCCTCCGACGATCCCAACTTGCAGGCCCTGTTGCAAAGCAATACTCCGGCGGTGGCTATATTCGGCAAAACGTGGGACCTCCATGTCAAGCAGGTCATAAACACCACTCTAGAAGAGAACCTGGCCATGATATTCGAGTCGGTTGAATTTTTAAAAAATAATGACCGCGAAGTGATTTACGACGCCGAGCATTTTTTCGACGGCTATAAAGATAACCCCGACTATGCACTGCAGTCCTTAATGGCGGCCGTAGACGCCGGAGCGCAATTTGTTGTGCTTTGTGACACCAACGGCGGCAGTCTCCCATCTGAAATCGTATCGAGCATGAAGGCCGTGTGTAGTGCCTTCTGCGAAAAATACGATACAACCAAAGATGCGCTGCCGTTTAAGTTCGGCATCCATACTCACAACGACAGCGGAGTGGCAGTGGCCAATTCCATCGAAGCCGTCGATTGCGGTGCGGTAATGGTGCAGGGAACCATGAACGGTTATGGTGAACGCTGCGGCAATGCCGATCTGACCTCCATCATTCCAATTCTATATTTCAAAATGAACCGCCCGTGCGTTTCCAGTGAAAACATAGGAAAATTGAAAAAGCTCTCACGGTTTATCAGCGAAACCGCCAACATGATTCCGTTAAACAGCCGGCCTTTTGTGGGCAAAAGCGCTTTTGCCCACAAAGGCGGCATTCATGTGAACGCGATCATGAAAATATCCAGGGCCTATGAACATATGGAACCCGATCTGGTGGGGAACAAGCGCCGTGTGCTGGTATCGGATCTTTCGGGCAAAAGCAACGTGGAATTCAAAGCCAAAGAACTCGGCGTCGAACTGGCAGCCAACGGAGTTGACAGTCGTGAAATCGTCACCGAAATTAAGCGCTTGGAACAGGAAGGGTATCAATTTGAAGCTGCAGAAGGATCCTTAAAAATTCTGCTGGAAAAGTTTTCCGGCCAATTTAAGCCCCTGTTTGAGCTCAAATCCTTCAGGGTCCATATCGAAAAGGAAGCCGATCGGCCCTGCAGTGCCCACGCTACTATCAAAATTTCCGTAGACGATAAAGAAGAAATTACCGCCGCCGAAGGGGACGGTCCGGTCAGTGCGCTTGATAACGCGCTACGCAAAGTTTTGTACAAATTCTACCCGGAGATTGAAAATATGCGCCTGATCGATTACAAGGTTCGGGTCATCGACGGACGTGCCGGAACTGCTGCAAAAGTCAGGGTGCTGATCGAATCAAGGGATCTGGATAATATCTGGAGCACCATCGGTGTTTCCGAAGATATCATTGAAGCCAGCTGGCATGCCCTGGCAGACAGTGTTCAGTATAAACTGGCAATTGCGCATCAGGAAAAATAAAACTCAAAACTGCTTACTGGTGTCCATACATGAATCCAAAATGATCACGATGGATATCCAATCCAGAAAGGAATAAAACTGTGAAACAAAGGAGAACCAACGCCGCGGGACCAATACTTGGCACCTTCCCGCGGCCCATGCTCGCTCAATAAAATCGCTGCGCAATTTTATATAACTCCCGCAAGACAGACTGCGGGATCTAATTAACAAAACATAATTAGTGCCCATCCACAAATAAATTTGAGCACTAAGCAGTTTTCAATTCATAAATGAGGAGCAAAACAATGAGCGAACGTGTCATAATATTCGATACAACGTTAAGAGACGGAGAGCAATCTCCGGGAGCCAGCATGAACGCAGCTGAAAAAATGCGGCTGGCGGTTCAGCTGGAAAAGCTGGGTGTAGATGTACTGGAAGCCGGTTTTCCCGCAGCATCCGAAGGTGATTTTGAAGCTGTTTCCGGAATAGCACAAAAGATGAAGCGTATCGAAGTTGCTGCTCTGGCGCGCACTACCAAAGCGGATATCGACCGTGTCTGGGGCGCAATCCAACACGCTGCCAAACCTAGAATCCATACCTTTATCGCCACATCCGACCTCCACATGCACTACAAACTGAACATGACCAAGGACAAAGTTCTGAAAACCGCTGTGGAAGCGGTCAAATACGCCAGTTCCTTTACCGACAACGTTGAGTTTTCAGCCGAGGATGCTTCCCGCAGTGACCGGGATTTTTTGTGCAAGGTTTTCGAAGCGGTTATTGCAGCTGGTGCCACGACCATTAACATTCCCGATACCGTGGGCTATGCCATACCCGAGGAATTTTCAGACTTGACAAAATATGTCATGACCCACACTCCCAATATTGGCAAGGCCGTAGTAAGCGTACACTGCCACAATGACCTGGGCCTGGCCACGGCAAATACAATTGCAGCCGTATGTGCAGGTGCCAGGCAGGCGGAAGTGACTATCAACGGAATCGGGGAAAGGGCCGGGAATACGTCTTTAGAAGAATTTGTTATGGCCATGCACACCAGGCCCAATTATCTTCCGTTTTCGAGCAATATCAAAACCGAGCTTATTTATCCCACCAGCCGCTTGGTCACTATGATCACCGGTATCATCGTGCAACCCAACAAGGCCATTGTAGGAGCCAACGCCTTTGCCCACGAAGCAGGAATTCATCAAGACGGCGTTTTAAAGAATCCCATGACGTATGAGATCATGAAGCCTGAAACCGTCGGACTCAGCGCCAGCAAGCTGGTGCTGGGCAAACACTCCGGGAGGCACGCGTTGCGCAACCGTTTAAAGGAACTGGGCTATGATCTTTCCGATGAAGAATTGAAACTTGTTTTTAATAAATTCAAGGAGCTGGCTGACAAGAAAAAACATATTGTGGATGAAGATCTTGAAGTAATTGTAACAGAGGGAATTTTACGAACTACCGATACCTTCCGCCTGGAATATCTACATGCGACATGTGGAACAACCGTTATTCCCATGGCAACCGTTAAGCTCACAATAAACGAACGGCCCGTCCAGGGTGCGGGTTACGGCAACGGACCCATTGATGCTGCTTTTGACAGCATTGCCAAACTGACGGGAACCGAATCGGAACTTTTAAGATTTTCGATAAGCGCCATTACCAGCGGTACGGATGCCCAGGGCGAGGTTACGGTACGCTTGAAAGAAAACGGCCTGATTGCCCTTGGTCGCGGGGCAGACCCTGACATTATCACCGCCAGCGTCAAGGCCTATATCAACGGATTGAACCGGCTGGAATACTTAAAAACCCACCCGGTAGAGGCAACTGAAGGTTTGTAATTTCCGGCAGCTCCGGGTTAAATCCTCAATCCAACAACCGACTAAAAAATCCCCCTTTTTTTTAAAAAGGGGGATTTTTTTGTAACTGCTCAACAAAACCCAAATGCATAATCAGCTTTTCCCGGTGATGTTTTCTCAGATAGCTTTCAGGGACTTATTATGTCCTGAAAATTCTGGCCTTCTGGGCCAAGCCTGTCCCGCATTGCGGGGGCCAGAGATACCAGGCTCTGCCTAAAGAAACGCTACAAGAGTTTGAAGTGAACTAAAGTTTAAAGTGAGCTAAAGTTAAGGAATTCTGTCAATTATATAAAACCAGCGGAGCGGAGTGACACCATAACTTTAGGCACTTTAGCTCACTTTAGGCACTTTGAACTTGTCCAATTTGCAGGAAAGCAGCCCCTCTCAGGGACAAACCAAAGCCTGATCCTCTGGGCCGGGATTCTTTACTCGTTCTGAAGATCTATGGCCAACTGAACAAGTGTTGCCACCTGATCATCTGGAACCCTGCCACGTATAATGGCACGGCAAACTCGAGCCTTGTCGAGAATAATTGCATTGGCAGTATCCTCTTTAAGCCCCCAAGCGTTTCGCAAAAAGGCATCGTAGTCGAAAAGGATAGTGCTCTTGTACTTCTTGGCTTTTTTCCCGGCAATAACACGAATGGCAAAGTTCGGTTTCCAGGTTGCGGCACAATCGGCAATGCCGATCCCCCTATAGGTTTCATTGGTGAGGCGGCCCTCATCTTTTGCCTTTTTCAGGGCGTCGGTGAAATGTTCATTCAAATCAGCCTCGTCCGGATCAACGTAATTAACCACTAAAACCTTCCCGGCCCAAGACTCCATGGAATAAAACTTTCCGTCAGCGTCTTCAAATGACCAATCGGAAGCTTGAATGCCCACCTTGAGTTCCTCAGCAAGTGCAAACGATCCGGTGAGCATGAAGAACGAAATCAACAGCAAAATATATTTTTTCATTTAGCAACTCCTTCCTCTTCTCTATAAGTAGACCTGTTTACCATAACGTTGCATTAATCTGTATAGCTAATTATGAAGATAGGCGTAAGACAGTCGCTTTTACTAGATCGATGCTGGATGCTTGATGCTAGATGCTGGTCGAAGATCCCGTCTTTAGCGGGGATATTCAGGAATGCTCTAATAGTGAAGTCCAAAAACATCCAGTATCCCTTGGCACGGCGAAGCACTGCGTAGACGGCAGGAACCAGTATCCAGAATCAGCCAATACTGGCAATGGTTTTCGTTGTAACGGC
>JACNIG010000304.1 GCA_014383215.1 Candidatus Desulfatibia vada
TTAATGGTTTATTTGCCCTCAAATCTCAAAATATATTTTCAGTCAAATCGCAAAGGTCTCATATAGTCTGTGTCCAATTGCGCTGGTCTGCGGTTAATTTCATAAAATCAGGAGGTGGGGAAGATGACCAGAGTATATGTGGTGCGCCATGGTCAGACAGCCTGGAACCTGGAGGAAGTCTTTCGCGGACGTGCAGATATTCCTCTTGATGAAACCGGAAAACAAGAAGTCCATTTGGCCGGCGAGGCTCTTCAGAACGAAAGCGTGCATGCCGTTTACAGCAGCCCCCTGTCCCGCTCTATGGAAACAGCTGAAAATATAGCTAAATTTCATGACATCGCCGTTACTCCTTTGGAAGCAATTATTGACATCAGTTACGGCGAATGGGAAGGAGTGAGTTTAAAGGAAATTGCAGCAAAATATCCGGATCTATACTCGCTCTGGCTTCAGGAGCCTCACAAAGTCCGCTTCCCCCATGGAGAGACGCTGGACGAGGTGCGCGGGCGAACCATGGAAGCCATTGAGAATCTTGTGGCAAAACACCTAAATGAAACTATCGCCCTGGTGGCCCACCGAGCACCGAACAAGGTGATCTGCTGTGCCCTGCTGGGGTTAGACAACAGCCACTTCTGGCGCATTCAACAGGATACCGCCAGCACCAACCTTTTTATTTATAAAAACGAGCAGTGGATTGTCTCGTTTCTGAATGATACATCCTATCTAAAGGTTCTGGGAAAAACGCCCCTGTCCGATTTTTAGCCAAACAATAATTCAGAATAAGCCAATTTTTCTTCTTTAATTGCAAATTCTGTGCTATTTCTGGAAAAACTTTTTCCATTGCCACCAAGACACCAAGGCACGAAGAAAAAATAATAACTCAAGTTTCGCACCCTGATTTAAATCAAAATCCTTAGCGCCCAAGGGTTGGATGATATTTTTTAAAAGGCAAAATATAAATAGAGCGTTTTCACTTTGTTGACGGCGCCTAGAGATAAAATATCATTTTATCATACTGAATAGAAAACAAAACTTCGATAAACACTGTCGTTGCGCCTGGCCTGGTTGGATTGTGAAAACATAACTTTTTGCGCAGTTCTCGAGATATTTTACCTTTTAAAAAACACCATCCAACCTTTACGAGTAAAGAGCATCGTTAAAGTATGGGGTGCGAAACTTGAATAATAAACATATCCTTTGTGTCTTTGTGCCTTGGGGGCAAATATTTTTTTGATTCTGCCTATTTCAGATTAGGAGAAATTAATGAAAAAAACCGGTGTGTTTTACCATCCCAGCTTCAGCCGCAGGAGCTATCTTACCCAGGGCGCCCGGCTGGAGGATTTCCCCGGGGCCATCGAGCATATCTTGGCCCGCGATAATGTTACTATGTATGAATCACCGCCGATTGAAGAAGAATGGATCCTGAAAGTTCACACTCCGGAGCTTATCCGGGGGGTCGAGGCGGACACGCTTTGTTCAACCGCCTGGCATTCTGCCGGCGGAGTCGTTTTGGCCGGAGAAAAGATCTGCACCGGTGAAATCGACAATGCTTTTGCTCTCATTGGCGCCGGCGGCCATCATTCCGGCCGAAACTACTTTGGCGGTTATTGCTGTTTTAACGACGTGGTCATAACGATCACTTATCTGCGTGAAATCCACAACATCCGGCGTTTTGCCATTATGGATACGGATGCGCACCATGGTGACGGCACGCGGGATCTGCTCAGAAACGATCCGGAGGTGCTTCACGTTTGTTGCTGCGGCATGGATCATGTTTCAGAAGACGGCACCAAGGTGGATATTCTTGCACCCGGTGGTTACTGGGGAGTCCGGACCAAGGGAGGCGAGGATATAGATCAAATCTATGCCGACAAGATAAAATCCGAGTTCTATCCCCGGGTTATGGATTTCAAACCCGACCTTATTTTCTGGTACTTTGGTTTCGACACTCACAAAGGAGACTACGGCAGCCTGGGACTGAGCGGCCGCTGCTATCAAGAGATTGCCCGTTTTATGCTGCAACTCGCCGAAGAAGCGACCGGCAATCGCCTGGAAGTGGTTCTGGCAGGCGGCTCAAGAACCGATATCGCCACCAATGTTATCCCCCCGATTATAGAAATATTAGCCGATTGGGAATAATGCTGAAATATCGTATAGTCTATTTAAGCTTACCCACAGTGATCAGATACAACACCGTCTCTTCCTGACCGTCAACCCCTAAAAGTTCATTGAAATCATCATCGTAGAAGGCACCGATGGGACAGGACCCAAAACCCATGGCAGTTGCAGCCAGCTGGACATTCTGGCAGACATGTCCCATATCCATGGGAATGTAACGCATGGCACGTTCGCGGTACTTGGTCATGCAGCGCAGCATCATGGCGGTCCAGATAATAACCACAGCAGCCCGGCGAACCACAGGCTGTCCCAGACCGGCAGCGGTCAGGGCCTGGCTGAAATCACCGGCCTTGATACATTCCAGAGCAAAATCAGCCACATTAAAATGGTAAATACCCTTGGGCACTTCTTCCACCTTGTCAACGTAAAGATAGGCTTCAAAAGGGTAGAGGGCGCCGGCAGAGGGCGCAGTACGCAGCAGATGCATTCCGGCGCGTGCGGTGATACCCTGGGTTCCCCACATCAGTTTGGAGAGCTCCCCGAGGCTGAGCGGATCAGGCGTGGTGTTACGTTCAGATCGACGTCTGGCCAGGCATTGCCAGAGATCGGCGGACTGGGACAGGTCGGGTTCCGGTAATTGGACGCGTTCCGCATCCGGATAGGTCTTAAAGCTGCTTGGGGATGGAATAGAGCCCAGGTCGTCCATCAAAGGCCGATTCCGGTGATATTTAGTGCCTTGCACATAGCCAAATGCGAGTCCTTGTTTATATTTTGCCATGAGATGCTCCTTTCATGAAAGCTTGTTTATTACCTAAACTGATCGGTTCTGGGTTCAGTGGTTCTGGGTTCAAAGGTTAACGCAGAACGCAGAACGTTGAACCTCTGAACGCCTACAAGCAAAACGTTGAACGCTCAACCCAGGGATTAATAATTCAACATAATAACAGGACATATAACATAAGTAAAGAAACCGCTTGCAGGATTAACCTTGCGTATGTGCAGCGCTTATAATATATGACAACCATGAAAAGTCCTGACAATAAGGCTCTGGAGTTGGCCCTGCAGGCCCTGAAATGGACCGACGAAGCTATCTATAAATTTACGTCGCTTGAGTCTCTGCCTGAACCCATGGACTGTAAGACGGGGTGTCACTATTGCTGTTTTAACCTTCCGGTGGTAACGCCCCCGGAGGCGCTGCTTATAGGTTGTCATGTAGAACAGACTTTCACGGCTCAGGAGAAAAAAGAGATTAACGACAGAATTAAAAAGATTATGGAACGCATAGACGGCATAAGCCCTTATGAAGTGGCCATGATGCGGCATGAGCTACCCTGCATCTTTTTAAAAGATGCAATGTGTAAGATTTATGAGGTAAGACCTGCTGTGTGTCGAACCTGTACTTCGACAGATGCCGAGCATTGCAAAATGATCTTTGAGTCCAGGAATCACAGGGCCAGGCTAAAATGTTATCAGCCAATACGTGAAATATTTCAAACTGTCCATTCACGTTTAGTTGATCATTGTCGGGAAATGGGGTGTCAAACTGATGCTTTGCCTTTACCAGAGGCCGTTAAAGATTATTTCAGGCACCCTGAACCAATCGAGGCATGGTTGCAGGGCGAAATAGTCTTTCAAATGCACAACCCGGGCAAATCGTAACCAAACAGAAAAGTTCAACAATTTACTTTAATGTACTATTTAACAAGCAGATACTGGATGCTTGATACTCGATAAAATGAGGATAACTTCCTTTTAAAATCCAGCATCCAGGAACCAGTATCCAGCATCTTATTCATAACGGCGGTACATGATGGTATAAATATTATTGCTACAAAAAGGGAAAAACACACAACTAACGAAAGAAAAGTATCTTGACAAAAGCCTTCCGCAAGATAATGGTTGCGCGGCATAAAGGATTTGTGCGAATAACGAGATGAAATTTAATTTTTAACAGATTGATAGAACGAGGAGAAAATGACTCAAGCTAAAATTGGCGATAACGTAAAGGTTCACTTTGAAGGCTGCTTGGTAGATGGAACGGTATTCGGTTCTACCATGGACGAAGAGCCGTTTGAGTTTACAATCGGAGAGAAAAATATGCTGCCGGGCTTTGAAAATGAGGTCGTCGGCATGAAACAAGGAGACACAAAAACAATCACACTTACGCCGATGGAGGCTTACGGTCCATACAAAAAAGAACGCGTATTTGGTATGGAGAAATCCGGCTTCCCCCCGGAAATAAATTTAGAAGTTGGGAAGCGTCTTAGAGTTCGCAAACAAGATGGAGAATATGCTGTCGTTACCATTAAACATTTTGCTGAAGATAGTATCGTGTTAGATGAAAACGATCCTTTGGCAGGGAAAACCCTAACCTTTAAAATCGAGCTTGTTGAAATTTTATAGCAAACGCCGACCATGTCCAACCGCATGGTATATGTTAGGAGTCTTTATGAATTGTATTTTTTGCCAGTCAGAGATTAACGACGATGATATCTTAAAAGATGGAATTGACGCTAGAGTAGCAGGGGAAAAAACATTCCCTTTGGAATACAATTGCCCTGAATGTATTCATGTTTGGGTTACTGAAAGCTGTGCAGGGAGATTTCCGCTTGACCCTTTCTTTCAAGATCCGGAAAGAAGAATAACGCTCAGCAGATGTATTCGCAAACTTTGCGAACAAAACCATGATAACCGTTTGCAAGGGCCATTAAGCCTTCAAAAGTTAAGCTATCTTTGGATGAAGAAGTAAAAATAAGTTTGAATTCCCTGTTAGGCTATAACCAATAATAGGAGTCAAAGATGGTAAGAACGGAAATTTCACTTTTTCTGAAAAACGTTCCCGGCGAATTAGGCAAACTAACATCTCTGCTGGGAGATGAAGGCATCAACATCGACGCCCTCACGATTCAGGATGCATCTTCTTATGTGCAGAATCTTTTTCAGGCCCGGGGTAAATCCCTCAAGCGCATCGCCTCGGTGGCCAGCTACAATTCCATGCGCAAGGACTCAGCCGACTTTGCCCTGATAAGGCTGCTGGTTGATCAAACCGACAGGACCATCGACCTTTTGTCGAAAAATGATTATATCTTTGACATTATGCCGGTAATGGCCCTTGAACTTAATAACAGACCCGGCACCCTGGCCGCCATCGCCAGTAAGCTCGGCGAAGAAGGCGTCAACATCAACTATGTGTACGGTTCGGTGTCATCATCAGATGAAAAATGCCTGTTTGTCTTCTGTCCCGAAGACATCGAGCTTGCGGCCAAGATATTCAAAGATTGGTCCTAACTAGACTTTCTTATAAAGAACATCAACTGATTTTTCCTAAAAAAATCCCGCTGACACTTGAAGTGCGAGCGGGATTTTTATTTGTGCTGAAATTATATGTTATTTATTGTCGTCGTCTTTGACCTCTTCGAAATCAGCATCGACCACATCTTCTTCCGGTGCTGAAGGTCCGGTCTGATCCGTGCCTTCCGCGCCGGGTTGGGCGCCGGCCTGCTGGTCGTCCGCCTGGGATGCCTGCTTATACATCGCTTCCGCCAGCTTATGGGATATCTGGGTCAACTCTTCGCTCAGACGGCTGATCTCTTGAGTATCATCACCTTCCATGGCTTTTTTAAGGTTTTCAGAGGCCACTTTAACACTGCTCTTGGTAGCATCGTCGACTTTGTCGCCAAGATCCTTGATTGATTTTTCGGTTGAATAAATCAATGAATCGGCCTGATTGCGGGCATCTACCAATTTCCTTTTCTTTTTGTCTTCATCGGCGTGCAGCTCACCGTCTTTTATCGCCTTGTCGATTTCTTCCTGCGTCATGCCGCTGGAGGCCGTAATCTGAATGGACTGCTCCTTGCCGGTCGCCATATCTTTGGCAGAAACGTTCACAATACCGTTGGCGTCGATATCAAAGCTAACTTCAATCTGTGGTATGCCGCGGGGTGCCGGGGGTATGCCCACCAGTTCAAAGCGTCCCAGGGTTTTATTGCCGGCAGCCATTTCGCGCTCTCCCTGCAGCACATGGATGGAGACAGCCGGCTGGTTGTCGGCTGCGGTTGAAAAAGTCTGGCTCTTTTTGGTCGGGATGGTTGTGTTCTTTTCAATCAGCCTGGTCATGACGCTGCCCAGAGTTTCAATGCCCAGAGAAAGGGGTGTAACATCAAGAAGGAGAACATCCTTGACATCGCCTTTGAGGACACCGCCCTGAATGGCGGCACCGAGTGCGACGACTTCATCCGGGTTGACGCCTTTGTGGGGCTCCTGCTCGAAAATCTTTTTAACCCGCTCCTGCACGGCCGGCATGCGTGTCATGCCGCCGACAAGAATGACTTCATCGATGTCTTTGGCGGTCCAGGCTGCATCTTTAAGGGCGGTACGGCAAGGCCCTTCTAAATTGTCTATCAGGTCGCCGATAAGGGCTTCCAGCTTAGCTCTGGTAATCTTTATGTTCAAATGCTTGGGGCCGCTGGCATCGGCGGTGATGAACGGAAGGTTCACATCGGTTTCCAGAGACGTGGAAAGTTCCATTTTGGCCTTTTCAGCAGCCTCTTTGAGGCGCTGCAGCGCCATCTTGTCGCTCCTGAGATTTATGCCCTGATCTTTATTGAATTCGTTCGCCAGGTAATCGATCAGACGAAGGTCAAAATCTTCGCCGCCAAGATGGGTGTCGCCGTTGGTCGCCTTGACTTCAAATACGCCCTCTCCGATTTCGAGCAAGGATATATCGAATGTTCCGCCGCCAAGGTCAAAGACGGCTATTTTTTCTTCAGCTTTCTTGTCCAAGCCGTAGGCCAGAGATGCCGCCGTGGGTTCGTTGATAATTCTCAATACATTGAGACCGGCGATTTTACCGGCATCTTTGGTGGCCTGGCGCTGGTTGTCGTCAAAATAAGCCGGGACGGTAATGACGGCATCGGTGACCTTTTCTCCAAGGTATTGTTCAGCGGAGCTCTTGATGTTCGCCAATATAAAAGATGATATCTCCGCAGGGCTGTGCTGTTTCCCGCGAAGATTGATACGAACATCCCCATTGCCGGCCTGTTCGATCTTGTAAGGGAGTATCTTGATATCGTCCTGCACTATTTTGGATGAGTACTTACGGCCGATCAACCGTTTAACCCCGAAAACCGTATTTTCCGGATTCGTAATGGCCTGCCTTTTGGCGATTTGCCCCACCAGTCTTTCCCCGCTTTCGGAAACGGCGACAATTGAAGGCGTCGTGCGCCCCCCTTCAGCGTTTGTAATAACCTTGGCGTCACCCCCCTCCATGACGGCCACACATGAGTTCGTGGTGCCCAGATCTATACCTATAACTTTGCCCATTTGCTCTCCTCCTAACTATCAAATATGATCAATTTTAACTTTAGTTTTTTAAAGCGGTTCATTTTCTTTCCGGTTTTCAGGTGTTTCTTGTTTCTTGGAAACGACCACCATGGATGGCCTGATCAGTTTGTCGTGCATCAGGTATCCTTTTTGAAGTTCCTTTAGAACGGTTTTGTCAGGATGGCTGTCGTTCTCCTCCTGCATAACGGCCTGATGAAAACAGGGATCAAACGGCTTTTCCAGGGATTCAATCGATTTAACGTGAAACTTTTCAAAGATTTTCAATATCTCTGTAAGGGTCATCTGCACCCCTGCGGCGATGGGATCGTCTGCCGGCTTGTTGTCGATCACCGAATCCAGAGCACGTTCAAGGTTATCAACCACGGGGAGCAATGTTTTTACTAAGGATTCGTTGGCAAACTTTCTGAAATCCTCCATCTCGCGAGCCGAGCGCTTTTTGTAGTTTTCAAAATCTGCCGACACCCGCAAAAAACGATCATGTTCCTCTTGGGCTCCTTTCCGGGCAGACTCAAGCTCTGCCTCCAGATCCGCCGGGTGGGCTTCCTGTTCGACGTGATCTTCCCGGTCCGGTTCGCCTGTGGGCAATGATTTATTTTTTTCGTCGGCCTTTTCGTTTTCTTTATGGATTTTAAGTTTCTGCTTTGCGCCCATCAGTTGATGTTACCCCTGATTTGGTTGTATATGGACTTTTAAGTTTTGTAAAAAATAAGACTATCTTAAATAATGTCAAGGCGGTGGTGGGGATTTTGGGATTAGTTCTTTTCTGTAAGATTTATGCATCTTGCGGCAAAAAGTATTATTGCAACCACGAAAACACGAAAAAAGGAAAGCACGAAATTTAAGAATGATATTAAGGGGAAAAAGTCTTTTTTATCAATACCCCTAAAGGACGCCAGGCCGCTCCTCAAACAAAGTGCTCCTCAAGCGCAACACTCCAGTGACAAATGACGCGCTTTTATTTGCGAGGTCTTACCGATCTAAACGAAATTATGAGACCTTTGAAAAACGCCCCCTTTTGCCCAATTCCGGCGGCTGAAACGGAACGTTATTTTGAAAACAGCTATAAAAGGAAGGTTGGTTGTGCACCCTCTGTCGTATCTTTTCTGAAACACATTCACCATATGTATGACCGAGACCGATCCGTGACACAGACTGCATTACTTATCGCTGCTTCCTTCCGGACCTGACGAGGTTCGTAACCGTCTGTTGCGCGGCGGTCGGTCAAAATGAAGAATAGAGTCCCAAATCAAACCCTCTAGAGGGAATTCAGCCCCGCATAAAGCGGATTTCGGGAAAAGGGCACCGCTAGCTCCCCGCCTAGCACAACCATGGATATGAGTATAACCCAAAAGCATTTTTTTCAAGTTAAAAAAAGCTTTGCCTGATAACACAAGATAAATGATATTGTTAATTTCCAAACCCTGTATTCAGTGTTTTTTATTGACATTGCTCTGTTTCTATCATAGGTAAAATTTGCTTGGAAATCTTAAAAATTGCGCGTTATGTAAAGGAAAATCAGGCTCATGACACGAAATCTGTTGCTGCCGGTTATATTATCTTGTTATTTGATTACGGTCGGGTGTGCCGCCGTAGTCACCGGAGCTGCTGCAGGCGCCGGTGCGTATACTTATATGAACGGTGAGTTGTCACGGTTTTATCAAGCGCCGTTTGATACAACCAACCAGGCATGTACGGCAACATTGCAAAAACTGAAAATAGCGATAACTGAAGAAGCATCTGACGGCATTAATGCAACAATTAAAGCCAAACGAACTGATGGAACACCGGTAACTGTAAATACTGAGATGGTCGAGCCCAGAATTACGAAAGTTTCCGTCCGTTCCGGCATGGTAGGAATATGGGATAAAAACGTTTCCGAGTTGATTCATGCCAGCATCGCGCAAAGGCTACAAAAATAAATTGTTGCGGATCGTTGAGCAAACCGTTACAGCCTATGGAATGTTCGAGCCGCATGATGCGGTTCTTGTCGGGGTGTCCGGAGGACCGGACTCAGTGGCTCTTCTGCACGCCCTTGTCACTTTAGCTTCCAGATTCTCCCTCAAGCTTGGGGTCGCACACCTGAATCATAGCTTGCGCCTGCAAGATTCAGACGATGACGCCAAATTCGTTGAATCACTGGCCGGCAAATACGACTTGCCCTTCCATCTCCATAAAGCTGATGTTCGTAAATATCAGCTTGAAAACAGACTCTCCCTGGAAGAAGCCGCCAGACGCATTCGTTACGCCTTTTTTATGGATGTGGCCGCAAGCAATCATTTCGACAAAATTGCCCTGGGCCACCATTGTGACGATAATGCCGAACTGGTCCTGATGAATCTGTTTAGAGGAAGCGGCCCCCTTGGCATTGCAGGTATTCCTCCGGTAAGAAGCGGCAAAATCGTACGCCCCTTTATAAAGTTAAGACGAACCGATATTATTGAGTATTTAAAGCTAAAAAAGCTAAAATATGTTTCCGACAGATCCAATTTGGACCAAAGGCACTTGCGCAACAGAGTCCGTCATCATTTAATTCCGTTACTGGAAACCTCCTACAATCCAAATATCATCGCAACCCTTAACCGTTCGGCTTCAATTATAAGCGCCGAAGAAGAATGGATGGACGCAGCTGTAAAACCTCTCTTTCATGGGGCTGTCTTGAACGCAACAAAAAACACCCTTTCCCTTGCGGTTTCAGGGCTTGAAGGTCTCCCGATAGCCGCCTTGCGACGGATAATTCGTCAAGCCATTGCAAAGATCAAAGGAGACTTAAGGCGCATTACCTTTGCCCATATCGATTCCGTGGTCTGCCTTTTGGAAAATAGGCGAGCCTATGGAAATCTTGATTTGCCAGATCAAGTCAGAGTTCAGCGCCGTCAAGACTTGCTGCTGATTTCCAAAGAGAAAAAAGCGTTACGTGACCTTTATTTGAAAGCCGCCGCAGATGAAACGCCTGCTTATGAGTACATGCTGGAGAAGCCCGGAACGGTTTTTATCGCAGAGATTGACGCACAGGTGAAATTGTCTGAAATCAGGTCTGGCGATCGGCCTGATTTCAGTCTTACTGGACAACAGGCCGGTTTTTTTGATATGGATAGACTGAGTTTCCCGCTAATTATAAGAAATTTTCGTCCGGGAGATCGTTTTCAACCGCTCGGTATGACCGGGACCCAAAAGTTAAAAGATTTTTTTGTCAATCAAAAAGTCCCGAGAAGCCAACGCGCACAATGCCCCATCCTTCTGTGCCGGGGTAAAATAATCTGGGTGGTGGGCCATCGTATCGATGAATCTGTGAAAGTGATACCGTCGACCGGCACCATCCTTAAAGGAGAACTTATACTTGCCTAATTGGCAATAATGGTTAATATAACTCTTATAAATTCGAAATCGTAAAAAGGTCGTTTCTCTGAATTTTTACGAGATCATTAATCGTTAGCAGGGGGTAAGACTTTTGAATCCATTTTACAAAAATCTGGCGCTATGGCTGGTCATCACGCTGATGATGGTCATGCTATATAATCTGTTTAATCAACAGCATCTGGCTGAAACAAAGATCAGTTACACCGAATTTCTTGGCATGGTCGAAAACGAGCGTGTCAGCGAAGTCATTATCCAGGGACAAGAACTCATTGTAACGGATTTAAACCACAACCGCCTAAAGGTATATGCACCCCAGGATGCGGACCTGATTAAGATCCTCAGAAATAAGGGGATTGCAATCAGTGCCAAACCACCGGCTGAATCTCCCTGGTATATGTCAGTCCTGGTTTCGTGGTTCCCGATGATTGTACTCATTGGCGTATGGATTTTTTTCATGCGCCAGATGCAATCCGGCGGCGGCAAAGCCATGTCTTTCGGCAAGAGCCGGGCTCGACTGCAATCAGACCAGTCAAAGAAAGTAACTTTTGAAGATGTTGCCGGAATTGATGAGGCCAAAGAAGAACTGGGCGAAATTGTCGAGTTTCTCAAGGAGCCCAAAAAATTTACACGCCTTGGCGGCCGAATACCTAAAGGTGTTCTACTGATGGGATCTCCGGGTACCGGCAAAACCTTACTGGCGCGTGCTATCGCCGGGGAGGCCGATGTTCCGTTCTTTAATATCAGCGGCTCGGATTTTGTAGAAATGTTTGTCGGCGTGGGTGCCTCCCGGGTCAGAGACCTTTTTGTCCAGGGTAAAAAGAATGCGCCCTGCATAATCTTCATCGACGAAATCGATGCCGTCGGCAGGCACCGGGGAGCAGGCCTGGGAGGCGGACACGACGAAAGAGAACAGACCTTAAATCAGCTTCTGGTTGAAATGGACGGATTTGAATCGAATGAAGGCGTGATCCTTATATCCGCTACAAACCGGCCTGATGTCCTGGATCCGGCCCTGCTGCGCCCGGGGCGTTTCGACCGCCAGGTGGTTGTACCCCTGCCTGACATTTTAGGCCGCGAACAAATATTAAAAGTACACATGCAAAAAACACCGGTGGGCCCTGACGTGAACCTTGTCGTCCTTGCTAAGGGTACACCCGGCTTTTCCGGTGCAGACCTGGAAAACCTTGTTAATGAGGCCGCCCTTCTGGGGGCCAAAAGGAACAAGGAAAAAATCGACATGTCCGACCTGGACGATGCCAAGGACAAGGTTTACATGGGTCTGGAACGCAAATCGAAAGTCATCAGGGAGGAAGACCGCAAAACAACGGCATATCATGAAGGCGGACATGCCCTGGTAGCCCGTTTGCTGCCCGGAACAGACGCCGTCAACAAGATTACCATTATTCCCAGGGGACATGCGGCCGGGATTACGTGGTTTTTACCCGAAGAGAGCGACTTTAAATATAAAGACCAGCTTGAAAGCGAATTGTCGGTAGCCTTGGGCGGGCGCGTGGCCGAAGAGATTGTTTTTAACCGCATCAGTACCGGCGCCGCCAACGATATCAAACGGGCCACGGAGGTTGCCCAGAAAATGGTGCGGAGCTGGGGCATGAGTGATGAACTGGGCCCGCTTTCTTATGCCAAAGGCGAAGAGCATGTTTTCTTAGGACGCGAAATTGCGCAGCACAGAGACTATTCCGACACAACAGCGAGAAAAATTGACGAAGAAATCAACAAACTGATCGATAATGCCTACAAACGCGCCAAGAAAGTTATAAAGGAAAATGTAGATGTACTGCATGCCCTGGCCGATCGCCTGCTTGAAAAAGAAACCGTCATGGGCGCCGAACTGGATGAACTGATCAGCTCCATGAAACCGGGGTTTGAGTTCCCATCAAAGCATGGTGAAGGCCGAAAGAAGGTAAAGGAAACGCACGCCCAAGCCGAAACAAAGGCAGAGATTATAGATACAGCAGAAGCTCAGGATGCAGCAGCACCTGAAACCGAAACAAAAACAGAAGCTTCCGACAAGTAACCGGCATCTTAAAAGTGAGACCTTTTAAATATAACCGAGCACTTTGAAATGGGCATCTATAATCTCTTGTGGGGTGAACACAGCCTTGTTTTAGGTAAGCAAACCCGCATAATGGGCATTTTGAATATAACCCCCGATTCTTTTTCAGACGGGGGTAATTTTTTTGCATTCGACAAGGCGGTGGCTCAAGGCCAAAAATTGTACCAAGATGGAGCTGACATTCTCGATGTCGGGGGAGAATCGACGCGCCCATTCTCTGATCAGGTGCCTGTGGAAGAAGAAATCCGCCGGGTTGTACCGGTAATTGAAAAACTTGCATCCCGGGTTTCGATTCCCATTTCCATCGATACTACCAAGGCTGAAGTGGCCCGCAGGGCTCTTGAAGCCGGCGCCTCCATCATCAACGATGTGTCGGCGCTGCGCCTTGATGATAATTTGGCAAAACTGGCGGCTGAATACGATGTTCCGGTTATTTTAATGCACATGCTCGGAACGCCTAAAACCATGCAAGTTGCTCCCGCATATGATGATCTTATTTTAGAAATTAAAACCTTTCTTGAAAAAGCTATCGAGCGTGCTGTAGAAAAAGGGATTGCAAAGTCAAAGATAATAATCGATCCGGGAGTCGGTTTTGGAAAAACAGTAGAGCACAACCTTTCACTAATTGGGCATCTTAGTCAATTCAAAGCGCTGGATGTTCCCATTATGATCGGACCTTCCAGAAAAGCGTTTTTGCGCAACATCCTTAAAGACAAAAATCGTAAAGATATTCAGCCTGACTTGCCGGTGGTGGAGACCGGCACCCAGGCAGCGGTTGCGGCTTCAGCTTTAAATGGTGCCCACATTATAAGGGTCCATAACGTTGCCGATACGCGCGCTACTTTGAAAATTATTGATGCTATAAAAAATTCGCCATGACCAACCACAGACTTTGGGCCATTTTCCGCCGCAGGCATGAAAAGTGGCTTGTTTTTTGCTTTTTATTGGGAGTTACGGCCGTTTTATCGTGTTCCGGCTTTACTGCCCATGAAGCCGAATTGTTTATTCCTGTTGAGATTAGCGGAATACCTTCGGAATTGACCGTTACCGGATCTCATTTAAAAGGCATAGAGGTTCGTGTTCGAGGTCCGAAATCCGCCCTTGAGACCCTTGCTAAGCTGAAACCTAAATATTTGCTGGACCTCTCCGGTGCAGGTGTCGGTGTCAAGACGATTTATTTCGACCAGAACCGTATTGCCCTGCCCAAAGGTGTTACGATCATTCAGATCAGTCCAGAGCTTCTAACTGTCAGGATAGAAAGAGAAATTAAAAAGGAGCTTCCTGTTATTATTTCTCTTTCCGGCAAACCGGCCTCAGGCTTTATCGTTGCCGGTGCTGTCGCGAAACCATCGTCGGCTGTCCTGCGAGGACCGCAAAATATTCTGGAAACTATGGAAAAAGTCCTGACAAAACCGATTGATATTAAAGGGATGTCGGAGACTTTTAAAAAAGAAGTGGCCCTTGACCTTGTTGAAGACCTTGAGGTCATCTCTGCTTCAAAAGTTGTTTTTGCTGAAATATTGATTGAAGAAAAGATTGCCGCAAAGCTTTATCATGATATTCTCGTTGAAGGCCGAGACACGCAGTATCAATACAGCGTTTCACCACCCGGCGTAAATATTGAGGTAAAAGGACCGGTTAATCTCCTTGAAAAGCTTTATGCTGAAAAAGGCATAAAAGTATATGTTGATCTCAAAGGCCTAAAGCCCGGCATGTATGTAAGACGTGCGTCCATTACACTACCGCTGAAAACGACCCTTGTCGGTGCTGAGCCCGAAATATTTACTGTAAAGATATATAACCCATAAAAAGTTTGAAATGAGCTAAATCAAAGGAATTTAAAATTATGCTACTGGTTATCGATGTGGGGAACACAAATACTGTAATCGGTGTATATGATGGCAAACATTTAATTAAAGATTGGCGGATACGTACCGAAAGGCGCACTACTGAAGATGAGTTTTATGTCTTGGCCAGAGGTCTGTTTGCCGAAGGCAATATCGGCTCCAAGAATATCGCCAAAACCATTATTTCCTGCGTGGTTCCGCCCATGGTAACCATTCTCGATTCTTTCTGCCGCAAATATCTGGGGCACCGGCCGCACTGGGTTGATGCCGGGTCTTTTCCGAGCATCCCGATACGATGCAAAAATCCATCTGAAATTGGGGCCGACCGCATCGTTAACGCGGTTGCTGCATTTGATAAGTATCGCACCAGCCTTGTTATCATAGATTTTGGAACCGCAACAACCTTTGATGCCATTTCAGAGGCCGGGGAATACCTCGGCGGCGCAATCAGCCCTGGAATTATGATCGCTGCCGAGGCCCTGTTTATGAAGGCCTCTAAACTTCCCCGGGTTGAAATTTTCGTTCCTCCTGAAAACGTGATCGGCAAAGATACCGCCAGCAGTATTAAGGCGGGAATTATTTTTGGCTATGCCGGTCTTGTGGATGGAATGGTGAAACGCATGCAGGCGGAGATGGGCACAAACGCCAAGGTAATTGCTACCGGCGGTTTGGCGAAGCTTATGCAGCAAGTGTCTGAAACCATTGAAGCTGTTGAACCGGCCTTGACGCTGGAGGGGTTGCGGATTATCAGCAACAACTTGTGAGAAATTCGGGTTATCCCAGTTCTAGTCGAGGCCCATCTCCGCTTATATTTTTTTAATAAAAATGGGCAGAATACCTTCAATCAACAATCATCCATCGAAAATCATCAATCTCATCTGGTGAGAAAGGCGGGTTAGGCCTTGCCGAATTTTATCAGCGTCTCCTTAAAGACGCGGTAAAAGGCGGTGTTGTCCGCTACGGCGCGTTTAAGAATCTTTTCGCAATCATCGATGTTTTTTTGATTAATCACAAGGTTGACGCTCTTGTTAAAAGCCGCCATGTTGTCGTTGGTGCGGAAACGATCGGTAACTAGGGCCACGAAGATGTTGCGCCGGGTGACCATAGGAAGCTGATCCAGGTATTTAAGGACATTGTTCAGGTCCGGGTTCGAGGTGTCAAACAACTCATTGATTACTACCATGTCAAAAACGTGAAAACGCATCTGCTTGAGAACTTCCCTGGCTGAATCCGGTTCGGTGGTATGATACCCCAAATTATCCAGAGCTTTTCTGATTTTTGATCGGACGGTCTGGTCCGGCTCGCATAAAAGGGCTGTCTCGGCGCCTTCTTCAAGGAAATCAAAAGGTTTTGCTTCGGCGTCGTAGGCATCGGCATCCACTTCATCGAGGAGAGTTTTTTCTTTAGCCGGTTCTGGTTCGGCCGCCGGTGCCGGGGTCTCTTTTGGAGGCGGAGGCGCATCAGCGCGGGCGTCAATGGAAATTTTGTTCTGGCACTTGGGGCAGGTCACCGCAAAGGCCTGCCCTTTGGGAATTTTCTCATCCGGAATTTTGAACTTGGCCGGGCACTTGTCACAGGCGACATCCATGATTTTCTCCTCTATAGATATTATACTGTACTCGGTTACACCTCAATTGAGCGTAAACAAAATGGGAAAATATTTTAGTTGTTTGATTTGTTATGTATTTTAACGGGCTGGCTTTCCATAACCGGTGTCTATCGATAGTTCCTCAATATCGGTGGTAGCTTCTCCACGAGCGCTCTTGATCGAGTCGAGTCCGCGGCCCACGATACCTTTACGGGAAGCGTAAGCCATGGCCGTCTCTTCATCAATTAGTTCTTTTTTGAACAATCCCACAATATAATCATCGAAGGTGGTCATGCCGAAGGCCGTGCCGGCCTGTATGATTTCATAATAGGTCTTACCTTCGGATTCCCCGTGCAAAATCGTGTCCCTGACCCGCATGTTAGACCCCATAATTTCAAAAGCCGCCACCCGTCCCCCCCCGAGCTTGGGCAGGAGGCGCTGGCATACGATCCAGCGGACCGTATCGGCCAGCCGCATGCGAAGCTGATTCTCTTCATCTATCGTGAACATGCCCAGGATGCGGTTGATGGTCTGTCCCGCGTCCACGGTATGGAGGGTGCTCACCACCAGATGGCCGGTTTCAGCTGCACTGAGGCCGATTTCCACGGTTTCGCGGTCGCGCATTTCGCCCACCAGGATCACCTTGGGAGCCTGGCGCAGGGCTGCTCGCAGGCCGCTGGCAAAGGCGTCGAAATCGTTGCCCATCTCGCGCTGATTGAAGGTGGCTTTCTTGTGCGGGTGTTGGAATTCCACCGGGTCTTCAAGGGTCACCACATGGACTGATTTTGTTTCGTTGATTTCATTGAGGACCGCGGCCAGCGAAGTCGATTTGCCGCTGCCGGTGGCACCGGTGACCAGAATGATTCCATTTTTTTCCAGGGACATTTTGTAAAAGGCTTCGGGAAGCTGCATCTCCTGTAAAGTGGGAATTGTAGTCTCTAATTTTCGCAAAATGATGGAGTAGTTGCTGCGCTGGGAAAAGATATTGACCCTGAAGCGCGCCTTGCCGGGAAGATCGTAGGATGAATCGCAGGACCCCTCGTTTATAAGCGTTTCAGTCAGGCGCCGGTCCGCATTGACCAGGTTGAGGGCGAAGATTTCGCCCTGAAAAGGTGTCAGTTCGTTAAAGGGCGGATCGATCTCCACACCGGTGAGCTGACCCGAAGTTTCGACCTGAAACGGTTTGCCTACAGTGATATTCAGGTCGGAAACATTGTCGTAGGCATCGAGCATCCTTGCCAGAATATAATCGACTTCCTGTTTTTTCATAACACCACCTCATAAATAATTATGCATCCGTGAAATCAGAGGGCGGACTTTTCAAAAAGGGCCTGAATTTGCCCTTGTCGTTGGCCTTCATGTAGGCTTCGTCCCCGCCGATCCACCCTTTGTTGAGCAGATCCATGATAGCATCGTCTAAAAGCTGCATACCGTATTTCTTGCCGGTCTGAATCATGGAGTTGATCTGGTGGGTTTTGCCTTCCCGGATCAGATTGCGGACCGCCGCATTGGCAATCAAAATCTCCATAGCGGCACAGCGTCCTTTTTTATCGATCCGCTTGAACAGAACCTGTGCGATAACGGCCCGCAGTCCATCGGACAGGGTCGAGCGAATCTGGGCCTGCTCGCTGGAAGGAAAAACTTCGATAACACGGTCAACGGTTTTGGGTGCGCTGGAGGTATGCAGGGTCCCGAAAACCAAATGTCCGGTGGAGGCGGCTTCGATGGCCAGGGAGATGGTTTCCAGGTCTCTCATTTCACCCACCAGAATAATATCCGGATCTTCCCGCAGGGCCCCTTTTAAAGCGGCGGTGAACGACTTGGTATGCATGCCGACTTCGCGGTGGTTGATAATACAGCTCTGACTTTTGTGGACAAATTCAACAGGATCTTCCACCGTAATGATATGATCCTTGCGAGTTTTATTGGCCTCGTCGATAATGGCGGCCAGGGTGGTAGATTTGCCGCTTCCGGTCGGGCCGGTCACCAGGACCAGGCCTCGAGGAAGTGAGGCCAGCTTGGTACACACCATTGGAAGACCGAGCTGCTCGGCGGTCAGGATTTCCTCGGGGATCTGCCTGAAAACCGCTGCCACCCCGTATTTCTGCATAAAGAAATTTGCCCTGTATCTGGCCATGCCGGGGATTTCATAACCGAAATCGACATCGCCGGTTTCTTCAAAGGTCTTGACCTTGTCTTCGGGTGCAATTTCATAAAGCATGCTTTTTAGATCATCATTTTCCAGGACTTTATATTTGACCCTTTCTATTTCGCCAGTCAACCTGAGGGCGGGCGGCTGTCCGGAGACAAGATGAAGGTCGGAAGCACCCTGTTCATTCATTAATTTAAAAAACGCATCTATTCTCGCCATTTTATTCTCCCACTTATTTAGATTGTTTTAACACCTTCAATTTGGCATCTTCTTCGTCCCGGACTTCGGTCTCTTCTTGGCCGAGGTCGAGGAGTTTGGTATGGTTTTCCAGAATTGAGCGGACTTGAATTTCGATCTGGATGCGCTGGCGTTTCAGCTCGGCAATATCTTCATGGAGCTGGGACAGACGGTTGTGGGCTCTGTTGAGAAGTTTTTCGGCTTTAACTTCAGCGTCTGCAACAATCAGCTCGGCTGATTTTTCAGCATTTTTTTTCATCTGCTCTAATACTTTCTGGGAATTGAGCATGGCACGTTTAAAGGTTTCTTCGCGCTGCCGGTAGCCCTGGTTTTCAAGCTTGAGCCGACTAATTTCATCTTGCAAGCTTACGTTATTGCTCAGTAATGATTCGAAGTCATCAGCTATTTGTTCAAGGAATGCATCGACCTCACGTACATCAAAACCTCTGAACCTGATCTTAAACTGTTGCTGCTGAATATCAAGGGGGGTGAATTTCATGATAACACCTGTTTTTCACTGGTTACATAAGAGACATCGACAGCCTAAGCAGGCTATTGACAACAAAGTTTTGCAAAAAAACGACGGCAAGGATAACGATTATCGGAGAAATATCGATACCGCCGAAACCGAGGGGGAATCGGGTGCGGATAGGATCTAAAATCGGTTCAGTAACGGTATGGATGAAGCGTACAATAGGATTATAGGGGTCAGGATTTACCCAGGACAGCACCGCCCGCGCCACAACGATCCACATGTAAAAAGTGAGAACATAGTTAAGGACTATGGCAACCGCCTTTAAAAAATTACCTATAATAAACATATATATAAAGACCTTTTATCTTTTGGGAGTGATTGCAGAAAAAAAATTCATTGTGAAAATTAATTATATTATGGCAGATAAGTCAAGATATTTCAGGCAAAATCATTGACATACTGAATATTCAGAAGGTAAAAAGATGCCATATTGCAAGCCCGCATCTCTTACAGGGAGTTTTAAGGGCTTTTTAATGGTTTTAACGCATAATAGATTCAGCCATCTATGGTTGAATTCGTGACTTTTTACGAGATCGTTAAAAGAGATTGCCAAGCTTGAGGGAATAATATTATTGACAACAATATAAGGGGGAATCGAATTAATGTTAAAAGACAAAACTATCAGCATGATCGGAACCGGGAATATGGGGGAAGCCCTCGTCAGCGGGCTGATTTCATCGAAGTCAACCGCGGCCGAAAATATTATCTGTACGGATATTAGAGAAGATCAGCTTGAATCCGTAAAAGAAAAATATGGGGTCGCTGTAACGACAAACAATCTCGATGCGGTTAAAGCATCCGAAATTATTATCTATGCAGTCAAACCCCAGATCATCGCCCCGGTACTGATCGAAACAGCATCTAAGCTGGATATGAGCAAACTCGTTATCTCAATTGCAGCCGGCGTTCCTTTGGCCGCTATCGAATCTTGTCTTAAGAAAAAATTGCGCCTGATCAGAGTCATGCCCAACATTGCCGCCTTCGTTAAAGAAAGCGCCACGGTCGTGGCGGCCGGAGAAAATGCCTCCCAAGATGACGTTAAAATGGCGATGGCCATCTTCGATTCCATGGGGAAAACCATATTTTTAAAAGAGAATGCTCTTATGGATGCCGTAACGGGCTTAAGCGGCAGCGGACCCGCCTACATCTTTTTAATTGTCGATG
Source organism: Candidatus Desulfatibia vada (assembly GCA_014383215.1). GTDB lineage: Bacteria > Desulfobacterota > Desulfobacteria > Desulfobacterales > UBA11574 > Desulfatibia_A > Desulfatibia_A vada. The sequence goes on from JACNIG010000304.1 coordinate 20,413, forward strand.
CTTTGGCTGATGCCGGTGTCAAGGTGGGACTGGCAAGGCAGGACGCCCTTTTCCTTGCAACCCAAACGGTTTTAGGGGCTGCCAAACTGTTGATGGAAACCAAGGAACACCCCGGAAAGTTAAAGGATATGGTGACCTCTCCCGGCGGAACCGCCATTGCCGGCCTTCATACTTTGGAAAAAGGAGGGCTGCGCACGACCCTGATGGATGCTGTAGAAGCCGCCACCAAACGCTCCCAGGAACTGGGGGAAATAATAACCAAAAATTTTTCCAATAACAGTTAGGGGCTGCAATAATGTCACAATTTGAAATGAAAACGATTAAAACATTTGATTATGATCGACCGGCAATTGCAAACGGTTATGCCGGGCAAACGTTATGCTGCGATATTTCCGATGCAGATATTTCAATAACGCCGGTTACTGATAAAATGAAGGCGGTCTTTATCGGCGGCAAAGGTTTTGATCTCTGGTTGCTTTGGAATGCCGTAAGCAGCACAACCAAATGGAATGATCCTGAAAATGCCATCTGTATTGCCTCGGGCCCCATGGGCGGGACACCCATATATCCCGGTTCCGGAAAAAGCATTGTGACGACTATTTCTCCCTTAACAGGTTCCGTAATCGACTCCAATGTGGGAGGATATTTCGGCCCTTATCTGAAATTTTCCGGATTTGACGCCCTGGAAATCAAAGGCAAAGCCTCCCAAGATATTGTAATTTTTGTAGATGGGATTAAAGGGCAGGTTCAGATTATAGAGACTGTCGGGCTGCCGGATGACTCCTATGATCTTTCAGCGATACTGACAGATCACTTCGCCAAGGGCAAGCCTCGCAATATTTCAGTGGTCTCCACCGGACCCGGCGCCAAAAATTCTCTGATTGGGTGCTTAAACTTTACCTGGTATGATTTAAAACGAAAGCGGGCCAGGTACAAACAAGCCGGACGAGGGGGAATCGGCACCGTCTTTGCCGATAAAAAAATCAAAGCAATTGTGGCCCGCTGGGACACGGTGACAATCAAAACGAACAATCCGGCCGATGGGGACGCATTAAAAGAGGTTGGACGCATGCACTCCCGGGAAATTACCGAGTTGGATCCCAAACAAAACGAGATGTCCTCAATCGGGACAACCCACCTGGTTACGATAATGGATGACTTTGACCTGTTTCCGGTTAACAATTTCCAGTACGGCCGGCATCCCGAAACAGGCAACCTCGGCCAGGAGATTTACCGTCGCATTTTTGACGCCGGGTTTGACGGCTGCTGGATGGGGTGCACGGTGGCCTGCTCCCATGGCGTCAAGGACTTTGTGCCTCTTACAGGGCCTTATCAAGGGACCAAAGTTTTTGTCGATGGACCCGAGTATGAAACCATTGCCGGCTGCGGATCGAACCTGGGCATCTTTGATCCTCACTTCGTTATTGAAATGAATTTTTACTGCGATACCTATGGCCTCGACACGATTTCAGTGGGAACGAGTATGGCCTTTGCCATGGAATGCTTTGAGATGGGCTTGATTAATGAGAATCACACCGGAGGAATCAACCTGTCTTTCGGCAACCGGGCGGCGGCTCTTGAAATCGTTCATCAAATGGCACAAGGAGAGGGTTTTGGCCGGATTGTAGGCCAGGGTGTTCGCAGAATGAAGTCCATTTTCTCACAAGACTGCGGCGCCGATCCCGTTATTATGCAAGATATCGGTATGGAAGCCAAGGGGCTCGAGTTCTCCTTGTACATGACCAAGGAGTCGCTGGCCCAGCAGGGGGGCTACGGCCTGGCACTCAAGGGTCCTCAGCATGATGAAGCCTGGCTGATCTTTCTTGATATGGTGCACAACTTTATGCCGACCTTTGAGCAAAAGGCCGAAGCGCTGCACTGGTTCCCCATGTTCAGAACCTGGTTCGGTCTGTGCGGTCTATGCAAGCTGCCCTGGAACGATGTTATTCCCGAAGACAATAAGGATATGCCGGAGCCGGCCAAAGTCATGAAGCATGTACAATGGTATGCAGAGTACTTCAGCGCGGTAACCGGCAGGCAGACCACACCCGAAGGTCTTATTAGCATGAGCGAGGCTGTCTACAATTTTCAGCGCATCTTCAACCTCAAAATGGGCTTTGGTCGGCGCGAGCATGATGATATCCCCTACCGGGCGGTCGGTCCGGTGCTGGCCGTTGAGTATGAGTCACGGCAAGAGCGTTACGACAAGCAGCTGGTCGAACAATACAAGGTCGAAATCGAGGACAAGTCGACTGCGGAAAAAATAGCACTGCTGCGACGGTTTCGTGAGGAGCAATATGAAAAACTGAAGGATGCGGTATATAAACGCAGAGGATGGACTCAAAACGGCATCCCGACAATTGAAACCGTAAAAAGACTCGGTATTGACTTTCCCGAGGTTTTGGAATTGCTCAAGTCACACGGCGTCCAATAATGATCAGGGTCAATGGAAAACAGCACTCCTGGCGAGAAGGAATGACAATTGCAGATCTGCTGCACGATCTGGACGATTCTTACCAATATGCGGTTGTTCGCATCAATGACAAACCTGTCTCTAAACCTAACTTTGAAAAAACTCTGATTCCGGATGATGTCGAGGTGTTTCTTCTGCCTTTGGTTGCCGGAGGGTAAAGAATCCTGGCATAGAGGACCAGGCTTTGATTTCACCCCATAGGTGTGCACCTATCTCAAATGGAGCAAATTAAATTCCAAATTCCAAATAACAAATATCAAACAAATAACAATGACCGAAATTCGAAAATCCAAACAATGTCTCACCCTGGACAGTTTTGGTAATTGAATATTGAAATTTGTGATTTATTTGTAATTTGGTGCTTAGAATTTGTGATTTTAAACACAAAACTCCAAGGCAGAGCCAGATATCTCTGACCTGGCCCAAAGAACCAGGTCTTTCAGGACTAAATAAACCCTAAGGAATTGTATGTTTATTGAAGCCGTCTCATTTCCTGCAGCCTTTCTGGCAGGACTTCTTTCTTTTTTTTCACCATGTGTTTTACCGCTTATCCCGGCATACTTTACCTTTATTACCGGTTATTCGCTGGAGGAGCTGACCGAGGGTAATATCGCAATCAGAAAGAAAGTAATTCTTTCAACAATATCTTATGTGTTAGGTTTTTCGGTTGTATTTATTCTGATGGGCGGTTCAGCATCTTACCTCGGCGGATTTATTTACAAATATAAAAACTTGATAAGAATTATCGGCGGTGTCTTAATTATTATCCTGGGCATCCATTTGACAGGCGTATTTCGTATCCGCAGTCTTGAGTTTGAAAAACGGATTCAGATAAAGAAAAAGCCCATACATTTTTTGGGGACCTTTATTATCGGTATGGCTTTTGGGGTCGGCTGGAGCCCTTGTATCGGCCCCTTGCTGGGATCGATACTTATCGTTGCCGGCAGCCAGGAAACAATCGCACAGGGCATGGTGCTTCTTGGAGTTTACTCTGCCGGTCTGGCTTTACCTTTTGTAATTATCTCCGTTTTTATTAACTTCTTACTTGTTTTTATGAAAAGGGCTTCTCAAGTTTTAAAATATGTCAATGTTGTCGCCGGTATTCTGCTGATTCTGGTGGGGCTGGTTCTGGTCACCAACAAGCTGTATCTGTTCAGCAGCTAACATAAAATCGCTGTACGATTTTATAAAACGTCCCGCTTATCGCGGGACTTAAACCTAAGGCAAAATTGCAGCATCATAAAATCAACTTAGTTTCAACGGCAACCCGATTTTAACCGTGTAGCTGTCTGAGGGTATTAGTGAGCGTTATGAATAAGCAGATCATCTAAGCAGTCTTTGATATGTAAAACTGCGGCAGAAAAGGATCCGCTTTTTTTAAAACCCAGGCCCTGCTTTTTCTTTACGCTCACTTATACCCGAGTTTTACACGGTTAAAATCGGGTTGCCGTTGAAACGGACTTTTTTAACGCTAAATTCTTAATGGCTAAAGTGATCACCAAAATCGATTCTTCCTGCCTTAAAAAAATCATCCGGAAGGCAAAACTTCCTCAGCCGCCGGCTGATACCGCCTATCAGCCGACCTGTGTGTTTATGTTGCTCTTTGGCGAAGATGAGCCTCGAATTTTAGCGATCCAGAAATCCGACAGCGAAGGATATCCGTGGCGGAATCAAGTGGCTCTGCCCGGCGGCCATGTAGAATTGAAAGATGCGGGTCCTGTTGATACCGCCTATCGTGAACTTGAAGAAGAGCTTAACATCACCCGCAATCAGGTTGACTTTATCGGTTCAATGGGACATTTTCAAACCATCAACCATAAAGACATCCAGGTGTTTATAGGCTTATGGAACGGAGAGGGACCCGTGCGGTTCGACGCAGATGAAATTGCCAGAGTGCTTGATGTACCTTTGAAAGCGCTTGTCAAAACGCATATTATGGCCGGCTTTCACGGTATCTCGCCGCCGACCGATGCTCTTGAATATCCTTTAAAGGATGTGGTCATTTGGGGTGTTACCGCCAGAATACTGCATCACTTCATAGAACTTTTGTATCCTTTTATTAATAAAAATCGATATCTTATTTAGTGTCTATTTAGAAAATTTATATGCGTATCGTTTTATCAGCCGGGTTATAGTGGAAACGATCACCGCGCAGCTCATTACCATTAATAGAACGGGAACCCAAATGTGCTCATGATACTCAAAGTATTCACGAACAACCGAGACACCGGCAAAAGCGAACAGCAAAACAAAAAACATGAATACAATCATAATTAAGCATGCTGCCTCAGAATCGTACCAGGGAACAATAATTTTTCTAAACATTGGGTTTTGATCTAGACGCATAACACCAAGCTTTTCAAATCATTCAGACTAAAAGGCAAAAATAATATAGTATTGCCAATTTATAATTAACCAGTTATTAAATCACGAAGCGACCAGTTAACTTTTAACACGCAAGCGACAACAAAAGCAATACACAGATGAAACAAGTTCAACACCAAAATAAAATCAGACTAATAAAATGGTTAGGCAGAGCTTGCTTCTGCGCGGTCTTAATGAGTTTAATGTGGGGGTGCACTGTGGCACCAAAAAAACTTTTCATAAAGGACCTGTCGACTTCTTTCGATGCAGGAATTATCATTTCCACAAAAACGGGAGAAGCGGTATCTTTTGATGATTTATTGGCGGATCTGTCCGGAGTCCGGGTAATATATATAGGGGAGCGACATTTTGACCCGGCTCATCATCGCATTCAGCTTGATATAATCAAAGCGGTTTACCAGACTCATCCGAATCTAGTCGTCGGTATGGAAATGTTCGATCAAACCTACCAACCTATATTGGATATCTGGTCAGCCGGCGAACTGGATCAAAAGACGTTTTTAAAAAAGGTGCACTGGTATGCCAACTGGAAATATAATTTTGAACTATACAAAGATATTCTTGAATTTATCAAGCAGGAAAAGATCCGACTGGTTGGCCTGAATGTCCCTTTCCATATCCCTCCCAAAATAGCCGAGGGAGGTGTCGAGAACCTGCTTGACGATGATAGAAAGCACATTCCCCCAAGCATCGATACTTCCAACGACGCTCACAGGGCGTATGTGGAGGAGATCTTCAACCAGCACCATGGAACCAGGATTGATAATTTTGATTTTTTTTACGAGGCCCAGTGCGTGTGGGAAGATACCATGGCGACCTCGGTGGCCCTTAATATGAAGGATGATCTGATGATAGTTATAGCCGGAAGCGGCCATATAATCCGCAAATTCGGCATACCGGACAGGGCCTTCAGGCAGACAGGTGCCGATTTTAGGACTATCTATCCGGCAACTGCCGGAGATGAAGCCGAGAGCGATTACGCCGATTATATCTGGGTAACATCCCGGGAACCCCCCCCCCAAAAAAAATAAGCCGGAATATCTGTAATTCTTAAAAATCTTTAACCCAGATTACCATCATAGCACTATATATTGAAATTACTAATTGACAAATAACAAGATATTGCGTTATGAAAAGAACTGTTTTTGAAAACACACAGCTTCCCGACAACGTATCTGCACGTCTTGTTGTAGACATTATTAGAAGCGAACGTATGCGAGACCTTTGAAATTTGCAAAGGTCTCGTCTGCAACAGCACGCATCCTTGAGACTTGTAAGACTAATTCGCTGTAGAGGTGACATCAGTGTTCGAAGAGATAAAAAAACGCCATGGAAGTGCTGTAGAGTTCGATTCGTCAAAAATCACCACAGCAATTGCAAAAGCCGGCAAGGCCACGGGAGAATTCGAGGAAAGGGATGCCCGCAAGCTGACGCTTCGCGTTTTAACCCTGGCGCACGAACTGCGTCTGGGCTCCATTCCCGAAGTCGAAGAGATTCAGGATATTGTTGAAAGAGTGCTGCTCGACTCGCCCTTTTATAAAACAGCCAAAGCATATATTCTGTACAGAGAACAGCATGCCCAGATCAGAAAGATTGCCACCAAGGCCAGCATTGATCTTGTTGAGCACTATATCAGGAAGCTGGATTGGAAAATCAAAGAAAACAGCAATATGTGCTATTCCCTCCAGGGCCTTAACAATTATATCTCTTCAGATGTAACTTCAGAGTATTGGTTGAACAGCATCTATCCTCCAGAGATCAGGTCTGCCCATATTAGCGGCGATCTTCATATTCACGATCTTAGCCTTCTTTCCGTTTATTGTGTGGGATGGGACCTGCAGGATTTGCTTAAAACAGGTTTCAAAGGCGTTGAAGGTAAGGTCGAAAGTGCTCCCCCAAAGCATCTCAGATCAGCTCTGGGGCAAATCGTCAATTTTTTCTATACACTGCAGGGCGAGGCCGCAGGCGCCCAGGCTTTTTCAAACTTTGACACCCTGCTGGCACCCTTTGTACGCTTTGATAATCTGAATTACAAAGAGGTTAAACAGGCGCTTCAGGAATTTGTTTTTAACATAAACATCCCCACACGAGTCGGTTTCCAGACACCCTTCACCAACATTACCATGGACCTCAATGTACCTAACATCCTGAAAGACCAGCCGGTCATCATTGGTGGAACCGAGCAGAGCGAAACGTATGCCGATTTCCAGCCGGAACTGGATATGATCAACAGGGCCTTTGCCGAAGTGATGATGGCGGGTGATGCCAAGGGGAGAGTCTTTACGTTTCCCATTCCTACTTATAATATTACGGCCGATTTTGACTGGGACAATCCAAGCTTTGAGATGATCTGGCAAATGACGGGCAAGTACGGAATCCCCTATTTTTCCAACTTTGTTAATTCCGATCTTTCCCCTGAAGACGCCAGGTCCATGTGCTGCCGGCTGCGTCTTGACAATCGGGAGCTTTTGAAAAGGGGTGGCGGACTGTTTGGCGCCAACCCCCTGACCGGGTCGATCGGTGTGGTGACCATCAACCTGCCACGCATCGGATATCTTGCTGAAAACGAAGAAAACTTTTTATCGCGTGTAAAAGAAAAAGTGCATCTTGCCGCTGAAAGTCTTTCCATTAAAAGGAAGATACTTGAAAAATTTACGGATAGAAATCTCTATCCTTATTCCAAATATTATTTAAGAGCGATTAAGAACCACAATGGGCTCTACTGGAAGAATCATTTTTCCACTATCGGAATAATCGGCATGAACGAGGCCTGTATAAATTTCATGGGAAAAGACATTGCCTCTGAGCCCGGACAGACATTTTCACTGAGAGTTATGGATTTTATCCGCGACTTGATAGCAGAAACGCAGGATACAACCGGCGATATTTTCAACCTTGAAGCCACGCCTGCGGAAGGAACCTCATACCGCCTCTGCATGCTGGACAAAAAACAGTTCCCGGATATCCAGTGTGCCAACGAAGCTGAATATCGCCAAGGAGCCGCTCCATACTACACCAACTCCACCCAGCTTCCGGTAAACTATTCCGATGATATTTTTGAATCCCTGATGCTCCAGGATAGTCTGCAGTCAAAATATTCCGGCGGAACGGTTTTCCATATTTTCCTCGGGGAACAGGTCACTGATACAGAGGTTATCAAAGGGCTGATCAAAAAAACAACCTCCAATTTCCGGCTGCCATATTTTACGCTGACACCTACATTCAGCATATGTCCATCTCACGGTTATCTGGACGGCAGACAGGAAAAATGTTCGTCTTGCAAACAGGATACCGAAGTCTACTCAAGGGTGGTCGGCTATTTAAGGCCGGTTAAGCAATGGAATTACGGCAAGCAAGCTGAATTTGACACAAGAAAAACATTCAGGCTCGATTCCTCTTCCGCCCTCTGAAGTTGAATTCGTGACTTTTTACGAATTCATCAATCCTAAATTGAGGGGTCGGGTAGTTTTAGCTGTAAGGCCGCTCAAAGGATAATCATATTTTAAAACGTGTGAACTCGCATATAAAGGTTCGTAAAGAAAGAACATATGATAATCGGCGGCTGGCAAAAAAATTCCTTTATCGATTACCCCGGAAAAACAAGTTGTGTACTTTTCTTTGCCGGGTGCAATTTCAAATGCCCCCATTGCTATAATCCGGATCTTGCCAGAGGCAAGCCTGCCCAAGTTTTAGAAGAGCACCGCGTTTATGATTTTTTGGAACGGCGTAAAGTTTTTTTAGACGGGGTTGTACTCTCCGGCGGGGAACCCACCCTCAATAAAGATCTCTTTGACCTTTGTGCGAAAATTAAAAAATTGGGCTATCCGATAAAACTGGACACAAATGGAAGCCGGCCGCAGATGATCGCAGGGCTTTTAGCTGAAGGCCTTATCGACTACATTGCCATGGATATAAAAACAGACCCCTGGAACTACTCGCCCTTAATCCAACAAAAATGCGATCCGGAACAGATTTTTACAAGCATTCAAATCATTATGCAATCGAGGATAGCCTATGAATTCAGGACGACATGCATAAAACCGCTGGTGGATGAAAACGTTGTTGAACGCATTGCGCAGCGTATTAAGGGTTCAATGCTCTATGCCCTCCAGCAATTTAAAAACTTCGGGGTCCTGCAACCGGAGTTTTTCGAGCATAATAACTGCAAGTATGATCATAACGAACTTATGCATTTAAAATCTGTGGCGGAACCCTGGGTTCAAAAGTGCATTGTCCGCTGAGAAACTACAAGCCATCACCGCCATCCTGCCTGACCCGCGCATAATCCCATCTAGCATTACTCATAAAAAATCTATATTTATGGATGGACACTATTTTGGTTTTGCAAAGACATGTTAAAGTTTTTTGCTGGGCAACCGATATAAACAAATGAGATATAAGACCTTTCTTCATGCAATTATGTAAACAATAAACATTTATAGTGCGATCATGGAACGGAGATTGAGGTGGCACCGTCTGAAGAAAAACAAAAAAAGCTTAAAAAACTAGTAAATTTAGTGAATCGGTCCGAAATCGCTTCAATTAAAAGCATCGTTTCCGGTGTCGTCAGGATCATCAATGACCCTAAAGCATCGATATGGGACTTAAAGGAAATGGTTGAAATTGATCCTCCCTTGACCGCCAAAGTACTAAAGGTAGCAAACTCTGTCTATTATTCTCCCCCCAAAAAAATCGGAGAAATTAAGCAAGCGTTGATCTGGATAGGCTTCGATACTTTAAAAGAAATGGCGTTGAGCCAGAAGGTTTCTGAAATCTTTAACAAAAATGATTCTGTTGAAGGATATTCAATAAGCTCCCTGTGGAAACACTGTGTTGCCGTAGCCCTGATCACGAAAATGATTTACAGGAAGGAATTCAGGGAAAGAGGTGCAAATGCATATGTAGCCGGTTTACTGCATGACATCGGCATTATCGTGGAAGCTCAGTTTTTGCAAAACGACTTTAGCCTAGTTTTGAGTAAAGCAAAGAATGCAAAAACGAATTTGTCAGAGGCCGAGCAGGAAGTTTTCGGCTTAAATCATGCAGATATCGGGATGGCAATCGCCGAAAATTGGAATCTTCCGCAAGAGATTGCCGGGGCTATCGGATATCATGAAAATCCCCTTAAGGCTGAACAGGGCTCCTCTAAGCTTGCTTCGACATTATATATTGCCGAATATTGCTCCCAAGACAGCAGCATAGGATATTCAGAAGCGCCTTTTCAGGATAAAGAAATTTTTCAGCAATGCTTGGCTAAGTTGAAAATGGACCCCCATGCACTGGATTTGATCGTAGAGGATGCAAAGCGAGAACTCAACGAAATGGAAGATCAGGGCTTATTTTAGCACGACACAATCTGAAAATAGCAAAAAACTTGAAGATAAGATCGTCCGATTGGAGACACGCATAAAGCATCTTACCAACGAACTTTGCGTTGCCAAAGATGAATATACCACTTCAGCGAAGGACTATTTTGATTTGCTGTCCAGCTTGGAAGAAAAGGTTTTCGAGCGCACCAAAGAATTAAAAGAAACTCACCTTATTTTAGAAGCAAAAGGCCGTGAACTGGAAATAATGCTGGATTCGTCATCGGGAATGATTTTCTATAAAGATAAAGCGCAAAGGTATATTCGCGTAAATAAAAAATTTGTTCAAATCGCTGGTATCCCTATGACTGAGGTGCTTGGCAAGACCCATGCCGAACTGTTTCCCGACAATAAGGGGCAAGTTTTGGACGATGATTCGGAAGTAATCCAAAAAGGAAAACCGATGCTGCAAAAAACCGGCATTCTGGAAACAGCCCAGGGCCGCAAATCTTTAATTGTAGATAAGTTTCCATACAAAAATATTGACGGCAAGGTTATCGGTGTCATTGGATTTGCTATGGATTTAACCGATCTTGAGAAGGCGGAAAAAGAGAAAAAAGAACTGCAGGAAAGAATTGCCCGTTCAGAGAAAATGGAAGCTATCGGACTTTTGGCCGGCGGTTTTGCCCATGACAGCAATAACATACTAGGGGGTATTTCGGGCTACATTCAAATGGCATTGATGAACATGCCTGAAGACGACCCCAATTTACGCTACCTAAAGTCTTCACTGGATGCGTCTAATAGAATGGCGGAACTTGTACAGGATCTGTTAACACTGGCACGCAGAGGCGTAAGCAATACTGAAGTTATAAATTTAAATGATTTTGTGGCGGCTTATTTACAGTCTTCCGTGTATCAAAAACTAAAATTGCATCATCCTGGTGTTAAAATCGAAACCGATATAAAACCGGATTTGCTGAACGTTGCCGGAAAACCGGTGCACCTTGACAAAACGATTATGAATCTGGTTACGAATGCAGCCGAAGCGCTGCCTAACGGAGGAACCGTTACATTATCCACAAAAAACCAATATGTCGACAAGCCCATAAACGGTTACGATCTCAGCATACAGGAGGGAGAATTTGTTGTTTTAAAAGTTGCTGATAACGGGACAGGCATTGCTCCTGAGGATCTTAATAGAATCTTTGAGCCCTTTTACACCAAAAAAGTGATGGGCCGCAGCGGAACAGGTTTAGGTATGGCGGTTGTTTATGGAACGGTCAAAGACCATCAGGGTTATATAGATGTTCACAGTATCGAGGGTGTCGGGACTACCTTCGAGCTCTATTTTCCGATTACCAGAGAAGCGATTTCTGCTGAGCAAACCGCCGTTCCCATGGAAGCCTATATGGGCAGTAGTCAGAATATTTTAGTTGTTGATGATGTGCAGGCACAAAGAGAAATTGCATCCGGGATCCTGACCCAACTGGGCTATTCGGTTGCCACCGTCGCCAGCGGTGAAGAAGCCGTTAACCATTTTGCAAACAACTCCGTGGATTTAATGGTTCTGGACATGATTATGGATCCCGGCATTGACGGTCTGGACACCTACAAAAAAATTATCAAGCTGCGTCCGCGCCAGGAAGCCATCATCACCAGCGGATTCTCAGAAACCGAGCGGGTCAAAGAATGTCAAAGGCTTGGAGCCGGACAATATATCCAAAAGCCGTATACGTTTGAAAAAATTGGCCTGGCAGTAAAAAACGCTATTAATAAAGAACATGTGAACTGAACCTTCATGGTTTCAGAAACAACCTGAAATTCTTTTCTATGTTTTTTAACGCAACTAATATATTATCCCCTAATTGAGTTAAAACTCAATGTGTCCTTTGTCCGTCGTCCGTTGCTTAGCAATAAGAAGCGAAATTATATTTCAACTACAGGAGAAACACAAAAAGAGGCCTAAAGAACCTGTAAAACCACTGACTACGGACAACTGACCACAAACACCTGATCGAGCTTTGGCTCGATTAGGATTAAATTAGCTACGGACAACAGACAACGGACATCGACCGTTTCGCAAAAGTCTCAAGGCAATAAAAATCGGACACTCAGGAGTATGAAGTTGAATGCCATCATTAAAGTTGCTGCATGGCCCTTGGGTTTGTACCTTGTTTACTGCGGCCTGCTTTTTTTGATGCAGCGGCAGATGATGTTCCCGCGTGGTTTAATTGAGATGCCTGCAGAAAATACGGACATTGCAGGCCTGGAACGAATTTGGGTGGCTACCAGTTTCGGGAAGGTTGAAACATGGTTTTTACCGCCGGGCGAAGACCGCGGATCAAAACCGGCCCCAGCGGTGATTTTTGCACACGGAAACGGGGAACTAATCGACTTTTGGCCGCAAGAACTACAGACATTCAATCGTCTCGGAATGGGGGTCCTGCTTGTGGAATACCCCGGTTACGGTCGATCGGAAGGGTCGCCTTCCCAAAGCAGTATTGGCGAAACCTTTGCGGCCGCCTATGATGTTCTTGCTGCACGTAAAGATGTTGATGCTGCCAGAATAGTTCTGTTCGGTCGTTCCCTTGGCGGGGGTGCGGTGTGCGCCCTGGCCGCTCAACGGCCGTCGGCAGCGCTCATCCTGATGTCCACATTTATAAGCGCCCGCTCGTTTGCCGCGAAATATATGGCCCCCGGTTTTCTGGTCCGGGATCCGTTCGACAATTTTCAAGCTGTTCAAAACTATCACGGACCGATTCTGATTATGCATGGCAAGTTCGACGAAGTCATCCCCTACCGACATGGCCTGTCCCTCTATCAAACGGCCAAAAAAGGCACAATGGTAACCTATGCAAGCGGACACAACGACTGCCCTCCCAACTGGGACGTCTTCTGGCAAGATGTGGAATTATTCCTGCGCGAGGCCGGAATAATTTAGCCCGAATTTTTCATGGGATGAATCTGCAAATACGGGTACCTACCACCTCTGCGCCTACTCATTTTTTGCACAAATTTCCTTCCCTTCAGAACTTTTCCCAGAAATACGGTTATTATGAGTTGCTATGGGTTCGCACAAGCTTTATTTTGGTTGGAACAAAAACAATTATTGACCCATAAAAACTTATAAAGTATTGCAAGCACGTAAAGCATTAATATGGTGCTTGATGACAACAGTATCGCCAACAGCCGGACAATTGCTGATGAAAATGTCATTTTGATACATTTTTAGACCAAAACAGAGGTGTGCATGGAGCGGAAATGTAAAGGTTTGAACAAATGGATTAGCCCTGCGGTTCTTTTTTGCCTTGTCCTTTTGCTGTTTCCTTTTAAGGCCCAAGGAGAATTAAAGACAATTAAAATGTCTACAACAACAAGCACCGAGAGCTCCGGTCTGCTAAATGTCCTGTTGCCGGAATTCACTAAAGCGACCGGCATCCGAGTCAAGGTATTTGCCAAGGGAACCGGGGCTGCCATTCGCGATGGAATTGACGGCAACGTAGATGTGATCTTTGTGCATGCCAGGGCCAGGGAAGAGAAATTTATCCGGGACGGGTATGGAACCAAGCGTTATGCCGTGATGCACAACGATTTTGTTATTCTGGGACCTTCTGATGATCCGGCCGGCATTGACGGCTTGAAGAAGTCAGCGGCTGCCCTGAAAAAAATTGTCGCTGCCAAAGCCTTGTTTGTCTCCCGTGGAGATGATAGCGGGACGCATACCAAAGAGCAAGCTTTGTGGAAGGCAACCGGTCTGAATCTGGACACCCAAGAAAGCACCATCGTTAAAAAAGGGAATAAAAGGACCGTCGGTTTTGTACAACCCAGCGGGTCTAAAACATGGTATCTTTCCATTGGGCAAGGTATGGGTAAAACCATCACCTTTGCCGATGAAAAAAGGGCCTACACCCTGGCGGATCGAGGCACGTATATCAAATACAAGTATGGCCGCGATGCCGGCCTCGATCTTGAAGTTTTATGTGAAAGCGATCCCATGCTTAGCAACCCCTATGGTGTGATTCCGATAAACCCGGCCAAGCATCCCCATGTGCAGCACAAGCTGGCGGAGCAGTTCGCCAACTGGCTGGTTTCCGCCAAGGGGCAGTCCCTTATTTTAAATTATCGGCTGTTAGGAAAACAGCTTTTTTATCCGGATGCGATAAAATAGAATGCAAGCGTGTGCTGTTTGAGTATATTTCTGATGGTTTGTTTTGGTTGTTATAAATCACATTAAATTGATAAATAATATTATATTGACAAATAATGACATAAAAAATATGTATAAATCTCGTTTACCATAAAACCAAGCAAGAAAAAAATGAAAGCATTTTTGTCTACAAAAGAAGTGGCACAGCTTTTAAGTATAAATGAAAAGATGGTGTACACTCTGATTTCCGAAAAGGGCCTGCCGGCCACAAAGGTTACGGGCAAATGGATTTTTCCGCGGCATCTGGTGGAGCAGTGGATTGAGACCAATACCATCAATTACCCTGATGCAGCTTTTCAGTTACCGCCGTACCACGGCCTGTTGATAATCGCCGGCAGCAATGATCCTCTTTTAGACAGGACCATAAACCTTTTTAATACTCTTTATTCGGATCATGTGGCGGTGTTTGGCAACCTGGGAAGCATGGGAGGCTTAAAGGCCTTAAGACGGAACCTTTGTCACATTGCATCCAGCCACCTGCTCCAGGACGATGAGGCCGAATACAACTTTGATTTTGCCACCCAGGAGCTCGATGCCATGCCGGTGATGGTCAACTTCTGCAAGCGGGAGCAAGGCATCCTGGTGAAGAAGGGCAATCCTGATGGTATTTCCAGTGCTGCTGACCTTGCTCGTTCGGGGCTGCGTATAATCAACCGACCGCTGGGCACTGGTACTCGGCTGCTGTTAGACCGGGAATTCAAAAAAGCCGGGATTAACGGTGAAAAGATTGAAGGGTATCATCGTGATGTTCATAGGCACTTGGATGTAGGCCTTGAAATTCTTGCCGGCCGTGCGGATGCCGGCCCGGGAATACGGGCGGTGGCCGAACTGCTGAATATCGGGTTCGTTCCGTTGCGCTGGGAAAGATACGATCTCATGATATCCAAAGAGCGATTTTTTGATGAGGGGATTCAGAGCTTTCTCGGACTGCTCCAGGAAGACGTCTTCAGGAATCTGATTCAGGATAAAGCAGGATACGATGTTAAGCTTTCAGGGAAAATGATTTATCCCGGGAGAAACAGCCGACAGGTATCATGAACCATTACAGCGTGTGTATCCTCCGTCCCGCTTCTGCCTCGCTTCTGCCTCGCTTCAGGGGGCTGCCGGGAGCTTCTAAATCCCATTTTTACTAATAATACAATAAACTATGGATCTTCTGGTTGACAGTTTTTTTTCAGCGCTTCTGCTGGTCGCTTCTTTTGACCCGGAGATAGTCTCTATTGTGGCGGTTTCATTAAAGGTGAGCGGCACCTCAACGGTGCTTGCCAGCCTGATGGGGATACCGCTCGGGTTTTTTATTGCTTTTGAATCTTTTGCAGGCAAACGTATGGTGATCACCTGTTTGAATACCCTGCTGGCGCTCCCAACGGTTGTTATCGGCCTTTTTGTTTATGCGTTTATTTCGCGCCGGGGCATCCTCGGGCCGCTGGATCTGCTCTACACTCAGAAGGCCATGATCATCGGCCAGACCATTTTGATCCTGCCGATTGTAGCGACGTTTACCATTGCCGCGATCAGCAGAATCGACGAGCGCTATAGTAAAACCGCCATGACCTTGGGCGCCAATCGCCGGCAAACCGCCTTTGTAATTTTACGAGAGGCGCGTTTCGGAATTGTTGCCGCGGTTATCGCCGCTTTCGGCCGGGTAATTGCCGAGGTTGGTATCAGCATGATGCTGGGAGGAAATGCCAGGGGATTTACCCGCACCATGACTACGGCTATGGCCCTGGAATACGACAAAGGGCAGTTTGCACTGGCCGTGGCACTGGGAATTATCCTGCTGGGCCTAAGTTTTACGATTAATCTTATGTTCCATTTTTTTCAGGGAAAAACCAGGATTTGAAGGTTTATAAAATTTCAAAACTCACCAAGGTCTACGCAACCAGGACTGTCCTTGATATCCCGCTTTTGGAAATAACAAAAGGACGGATTTACGCCCTGCTGGGACATAACGGCGCCGGGAAAACCACCCTTTTGAACATTCTCGGTTTTCTGGATCCGCCCACAACGGGAAACATCTATTACTGCCGGCAACCAATCCAATTTACCGAATTCTGCCTGCAACCCCTGCGCAAGTCAGTGGTAATGGTAGAACAGCACCCCATCCTCTTTACAACTACGGTCCACAAGAACCTGGAATTTGGCCTTAAAGTAAGACAAATACCTAAAAAAGAAAGAGATCGCATTATCAAAGAGTCCCTTGCACTGGTGGGAATGCAGCATCTGGCTCAGGCGCCGGCACATCGGCTCTCCGGTGGCGAAACACAGCGGGTAGCGATTGCCCGGGCACTGGCAGTTAATCCTGAAGTCCTTTTATGCGACGAACCCACTTCAAGCGTTGATGTGGAAAATCAGATAGCGATAATAAACATTCTGCGGCAGGTAAATGACCAAAAAAAAATAACGATCATTTTTACAACCCATGACCGTTATCAGGTCGATTCTTTGGCTCATCACACCTTGTTGCTAAATCACGGAAAACTTTTCGATGCTGCCGATGGAAAATTCTTCATGAAAAAAGCGGGTTAGGGTATCAATTTTTCTTTAACACTGCCCACATGCTTCCTTTCGATTGTTTTGACAGCGGTGGGACCGAAACCCTTTATTTCAATTCTATCTAGATCCTTAAACCACTTTGTTGAAAGCGTTGAGAAGAGCTTGGGGTCTTTTATGGCTTTACCCAAACGGCTGGAAACTTCCTGGCTGAAGAAAAGGTTGTAATCTGAAAAAGTTTTTGACAAAGCTTGAAATCTGGAGGCTTGGTTAATGGTGTTTCCCAGGAAAACTTTCTGAGTTCCATAAGTTTTATAAAAAATCGCGCCGCAATGAGCTCCCATAGAAAAATCAATATATTTACGCCATATTGTTCCGGACATATTTGTAAACAAGTTTTCTATATAGCGCAACTGCCTATTACCACGCACTATTTTAGGGTTGTCTTCTAACAGATCAACTATTTTTGTGTTAAGTTCCGGTACTGACCGGTCAAGATGCAAGTAAATGTCAAGCAGCAAATGAAAGCCGTCTATAAAGTGCTGGCTCCTGTTACGATGGTGTTTTGTAACTAACAGAAAGCCATCGCCCGTGTGTTTGAAATCAAATAATATATCATTATTACTGCCAATTATGGTTTCCATTGTGTCTGATAAAAAATCAAATATGACTTCATAAATTCGCCATTTCAGGGTGTTGCTAAATGGTTTTTTCTTTTGAATAAGGAGTCTTCGAGAAACTTCAGAGAAGTTTCTCAAATCAATCATTACCGCCAGACCGGAAAAAGTTTTTAAAGACCTGCTTTTCATGGAGCCCTCTATGAATCTATTAAAATAGAAATCTATAAACGCCGAACACTTCACCTTACGATGCCCTGAGGCGACGCATTAGTGAAAAATAAGCAATATTTGTGCCAATTACAAATGATCTCCCCAGGCTTGTTGAAAACACCTAGTCTGAATTTCTAATGATAAATCCGGGTTAAACATATATGATATCAACCGGA
>JACNIG010000332.1 GCA_014383215.1 Candidatus Desulfatibia vada
TCATATTCTTCAAAAATATTCAGGACATGAATGCCGTATAGCACTAAAAGCTACTG
Source organism: Candidatus Desulfatibia vada (assembly GCA_014383215.1). Classification (GTDB taxonomy): domain Bacteria; phylum Desulfobacterota; class Desulfobacteria; order Desulfobacterales; family UBA11574; genus Desulfatibia_A; species Desulfatibia_A vada. Next base: position 57 of record JACNIG010000332.1, read on the forward strand.
CCCTTTTGAAGCTCGTGATACTATGTGGCACAATGGTAAGATTTAAAGACAGTTAGGTACGGTTCTTAGTTCCTCAGTTGAAAAATTTGTGTATTTTGTGGCAAAATTCTTTCGTATCCATTCATGGTGTAATTGAAATAGTGGAAATTCCAAATAACAAATCCCCAAAAATTTACCCTGTTAAATAATGCTTCGCATTAGATCTACGATTTATTTAACAGGGCAGGCAAATTACAACACGCGGCGCAAGCGCCTGCGCTGCGCGTGACCGAAATTCAAAATTCCAAACCTTATTATCGTGAAGAAGGCCAAACGAATTGAAAAAGATATTTTCATCAATACGAAAAAATTAAAATAGTTTAGTTCTTTAGTATTTGGAATTTGGAGCTTGTAGTTTGGAATTTATTTGAAATTTGATGCTTGTGATTTGTTATTTCCGGTTTCTCTGGGTTAGGAATGCAGCATTTTAATGTTGACATAAAGAGGGATGATACATGATGCTGATTGTTGATTACGGGTTGCGGGTAGCGGAATGGATGATCATATTTTAAAGCGTGTGTTGTTTGAGTGTATTAAGGATCGTTAGAAAGAACAGACAATCTGCGGAAAATCTTTTTGGCAGGATAACCGGTCGCTTTTCAGGTCTGTTGTATTCATAGCGAAAACATCTGTTCTTTTTTACGAGCCTTTATGTACGAGTTCACACGTTTTAAAATATGATTATCCATGTAGCGATCTGGAGTGAAAACTCCCTGACCCCCGATCCCTGATGACTGCTTACTGATTATGAATAATGACAACAACATGACTCCCCTTGTGTTAAGCGACACCTTCAGGTTTTCATGCTCAAAGAGGGTGCCTTGTTTTAATGAATGCTGTCAAGAGTTAAACCAGTATCTGACCCCCTATGACATCCTGCGCCTCAAAAACCACCTGGACCTTTCCTCTACCCTTTTTTTGAAGCGTTACACTGTGCAGCACACAGGCCCCGAATCCGGGCTGCCGATTATTACGCTCAAGCCGAATTATGATAAAGAACTAAAATGCCCGTTTGTTACTGCAAAGGGGTGCGGCGTTTACGAAGATCGCCCCTCGTCATGCCGGACTTATCCGCTGGCGCGCATTGTATCACGGTCGCGGGAAACCGGTCGGATAAACGAGCAGTACATGCTGCTGCAAGAGCCGCATTGCCGGGGTTTTGAGCAAGAACAAACCCAGACCGTCAGAGAGTGGATCAAGAGCCAAGAGCTTGCAATTTATAATCAAATGAACGATATGATGCTGGAGATCATCAGCCTGAAGAATCGCCGGATGCCGGATCAGTTAGATATCAAGGCGAGTATGGCGTTTTACAAGGCCTGTTACGATCTTGATAAATTCAGAACAGATATTTTTGAAAAAGGATTGTTAGATGACCAGGACCTTGATCCTGGAGTTCTGGAAGCCATCAAAAATGATGATCTGGTTTTGTTGAAAGTCGGCCTTGAATGGATCAAGGAGACTCTTTTTAATAAAAAAGGAAAAATCCAGCAGTGTCAGCAGTCCGTTGTCCGTGGTCAGTAGTATTCGTATTTGCAAACACTTAGGCAAATCATGGACTTCCAGGGGATTCGATCATATCTAAATAAATTAACAGCCTTTTTTATCCTTTGCGACGGACAACGGACAACTATCAACGGACATTACTAAATATCCGGTCTATCCAGTTAATCCTCGTCTAAAAAAGGTTACCTTATGAAGATTACAGGTAAAGTGGCCCTGGTGCTGGGGGCTGTTAAGGGAATCGGCAAGGGGATCGGGTTGGCCCTGGCTAAAGACGGGGTTAAGGTCGCTTTAAACTATTTTGACTGGGAAGAGAGTCTGGATGAACTTAAGCAGGACTTTGCCGCAACCGGCCAGGACCACCTGATTGTCCGGACAGATCTGCTCAAGACCGAAACGATACCGGAGTTTGTCGATAAAGTTGTGCAGCATTTCGGAAGGCTCGATATTTTGATCAATAATATCGAACGGGGCGGTTGGCCGGTCGTGCATGGATCGTATGTCAAAGAGCAGTGGGATCTTGAAATGGAAACCACCCTGCGCGCTAAACAATGGGTGTTTGATGCCGCCCTTCCACATCTCAAGGCTTCCGGAGACGGCGTGGTCATCAACCTTTCTTCTGTTGCCGGTATCGTGGGGCGCTCAGGTCCTGCCGGTTACATATTCAATGACGGTTATGCGGCGGCCAACCGGGGGATAGCGTTGCTGACCGAAACCTGGGCCCGCGTGGGGGCTCCCCAGGTGCGGGTCAATGAAATTATGCTCGGTTTTGTTGAAACCCGTCACGGCCCGGGAACCAGAGGCTGGGAACTACTTACCGAAACTCAGAAACAGGCCTTAATCGATCATACCTTGCTGGGACGCATCGGCACCGTTGCAGATGTGGTTGGGGCGGTACGCTATATTATCAAGGATGCCCCTTTTATGACCGGCAGCGTCCTGCGGCTCGACGGCGGCTATGTTCTGGGCGGTGAAGAAGTGACGCCCATGCCGCCGGGAATCCTTTAACCCGGATTTCTCGTGAAGAATTTATCTTGACTAATATTGATGATCTCGTAAAAAGTGAGAAAAACGACGTTTTTACGAGAGTGTTTTGTATTTGGTCTTTAGTGTTTGGCGATCTAACAAACTGATATATAAGCATATATTTGAAGCAAAACACCAAACACCTGATGAATTCGACTTTCAATCGACATTAACCTGATCAGTGGAGACAGCAATGAACATTAAAGAAAAAGCGCAAGCGGCAAAGGCAGCATCGATTAAACTGGCCGCTGTGGAATCTGAGGTGAAGCAAAAGGCGCTGAAAGCCGTCGCCGAGGCGTTGGAAGCCAATTGCGAGGCCATTGTTGCGGCGAACAGGGAAGACCTCCGCATTAGTGAAAAAAACGATCTGGCGCCGCCGCTGCTCAAGCGGCTCAAGTTTGACGAAGAAAAGATTGCGGATGTAATCGCCGGCATCGAGAGCCTGCTGGGGTTGCCGGAGCCGGTGGGGGAGACTCTGGCGGCTATCGAGATGGACGCTGGTCTGGAGCTTTATAAGGTGAGCTGTCCCATTGGTGTTATCGGTGTTATCTTCGAATCCCGCCCCGACGCCCTGGTGCAAATTTCAACCCTGTGTCTGAAAAGCGGTAATGCCGTTCTGCTTAAAGGCGGCACGGAAGCGGCCAACACCAACCGCATGCTGGCAACCGTCATTGGCGAGGCTACCCGGCGGGCCGGTATTCCCGATGGCTGGCTCCAGCTGCTGGAAACGCGCGAAGACGTCAATGACATGCTGAAGTTAGACCAGTTAATCGATCTGATTATTCCCAGGGGCTCCAACGAATTCGTGCGTTACATCATGGATCATTCCAGAATTCCGGTGCTGGGTCATGCCGATGGAATCTGCCACGTTTATGTGGACGCCGCTGCCGATCTGGAGATGGCCACACGGATCGCAGTTGATGCCAAATGTCAGTATGTGGCGGTCTGCAATGCCATGGAAACGCTGCTGATACATGAAGCTGTTGGCGCGCAGTTTCTCCCCGGGCTACAACAAGCCTTAGAGAAATATGATGTGGAAATTCGGGGTTGCGCCAAAACCCGGTCGATTATAGATGTTGTCGAAGCCGGGGAGAAAGACTGGAAAACGGAATATTTGGATACCATCTTGTCCGTTAAAGTCGTTGACAGCCTCCAGGATGCCATCAATCACATCAACACGTACGGGTCCGGCCACACGGATGCTATTGTGACCGGCAGCCCCGAGTCGGCTGCCATGTTCATGGATCTGTGCGATTCCGGCAACGTTTTCTGGAATTGCAGCACACGATTTTCCGACGGTTTCCGTTACGGTCTCGGTGCCGAGGTGGGCGTCAGTACCAACAAGATCCATGCCCGTGGCCCGGTCGGACTGGAGGGCCTGCTGATCTACAAGTGGCAGTTGAAAGGCAGCGGGCAGGTGGTGGCCGACTACGCCGGCGGAAATAAACAATTCACTCACCGGCCGCTGGACAAGCCCTTCAGCACGCGTTAAGTATCCGATTGCGTAACACCTAAAATCTACAATCACCGATTTTAATTACCTAAAACCTAAATCTTAAAACCTAAAACGTGATGAATTCGACTTTTACGAATTCATCAAATATACTTATGGACTGGCAAACAAAACCGACGGATCGCTTTATCCTCAAATGGATTAAGGTAAAGCTTTCAGCTCGTATTACCCCTAAATTGATTAAGTATAAATGGCTCTCTCCCTGGCAGATAACGCTTTTTTCTGCTGTGGTCGGCTGTATCGCCGGTATCGTCTTTGCCTTGGGACATGGATTTTTGGCCGGCTGCATCGCTCTTGTCTCTCAAGTTTTAGACGGCGTCGACGGCCAATACGCACGCATTACCGGGAAACAAACCAAGGGCGGGGCTTTTTGGGATTCGGCACTTGATCGGTACTCTGACGGTTTCATGATAATAGGGCTTACAATTTATCTTCTTCGTCTGCCGATTCCGATGCCTGAAGAGTTGTTGATCTTGCTGGGAGCGCTGGCCTTGATAGGAAGCAACCTTATCAGTTATTCAACCGCCCGTGCGCAAACGCTGGATATAAACCTGGGAAAACCGACCCTGGCGAGCAAAGGCACCCGCTTTTCCGTTATGATTGTCTGTGCTTTAGGCAGTGCGGTTTTGCCGGGCATGCCCGTAATAGCCCTTGTTTATTTGGTTTTACACACCAACCTGGTGATTATCTGGCGATTAAAACTAACCTTTAGGCATAATGGTTAATGAATTCGTACCTGAATCTTGCACAGACAATTTGAATATGAAAATGGATCTCCGGCGGGCAAACACCCTCGGTGTGATAAACAAATCGCTGTTTTTGGTTATTGGATTCCACTTGGCATTCTCCAGATACGGAAATATTTAAAAAGGGCTGAAATGTTACAAAAAAATCAAAGATGAACAGTGATAGAAAGACTCTTTTGGCCTTTGTAGCCATCGCTATTACAGCAGGAGCCCTCTGGTTTAACAACCGTAGCGTTACCCCGAAGGAGGCGACCTGGGAGGATATCCGGGCCGAAGCGCAGCTGGGTGGATATCACCTAATCAATACTAAAGATTTATGGAAGCGCTATAACAAGAATCCCGACAACCTCTTTCTGGTGGACACGCGCGAGGAATGGGAGTACCGGACAGGGCATATCAAAGGTGCCATGAACTTTCCCATGGAGCCGACCTGGTTGTCACGGTGGCGAAAAAAAGGGGATCTTGAGGCCTTCCTGGGTTCAGATAGGGACCGGTTCATCGTTTTCTACTGAGCCGGTTTGGCATGAGTCCGAAGCGACTCGGCAGCCCGTGTGGCTGTAGGTCTTGGTTACAAGAATGCTTATCGTGATCCCCTGGGTTATCCGGAATGGCACGCCCAAGGCTTGCCGGTGGAGATTACCCCGGCGGGACTCGCTGGTATGACCCCAGAGCCAAAGACAGCAGGGCCTCTATCTGGCTGGGCTATGATTTGGACCCTCTTAGGTATCTTTGCGGGAGGCATGGCCCTTAACCTGACCCCCTGCGTCTATCCCTTGATTCCCGTCACTGTCTCCTATTTTGGCGGCCGAAGCGGTAAAGGCCAATTAATCGGTCATGGATTATGTTACATCGGCGGCTTATCGATCACAAATTCAGCGATTGGTGTAACTGCTGCCCTGACTGGAGGTCTTATGGGGGCAATGCTTCAGAGCCCTCTAGTGCTTACCGGGATCGCCGCTACTTTGATTTTTTTTGCTACCAGTCTTTTTGGATTCTGGGAATTGCGATTACCAAGCGGCCTCATGCAGGCAGCATCAAAATCCTATGCAGGCTATTTAGGGACGCTATTCATGGGATTAACGATGGGGGTGGTGGCTGCTCCCTGTATCGGTCCCTTTGTTTTAGGGTTGCTTACTTGGGTAGCAAGCGTGGGTAGCCCCTGGCTGGGATTTATCATCTTTTTCACTCTAAGCCTCGGCCTTGGGTTGCCTCTTTTCTTTCTGGCCATATTTTCAGGACAGATAGATAAACTTCCTCGCTCCGGTGAATGGATGATCTGGGTAAAAAAATTCATGGGATGGGTTCTGGTGGGTATGGCTGCCTATTTCATTAGACCTATTTTGCCCAAAACAATAGGAGTCCTTTTTTTAGCAATCGTGGCTTTGGCAGCAGGGCTCCACTTAGGATGGATCGATAGGACCAAGGCGAGCTTTCGAGCATTTGAATGGATCAGGACAAGTGTTGTCATAGTGAGCGCGGTTATTGCTACGATACTTATAGGCACATGGGTCCTGCAAGGACCCGGCGTAACCTGGCAACCATATTCCGATGAACTTTTATCAGAAGCGAAAAGATTGGAAAAACCCGTAATCATTGATTTCTATGCTGACTGGTGTAGTCCTTGCCGCGAACTTGATAAGATCACCTTTCATGATGCAGAGATTGTCAAACAGGCAGAACAGGACTTTATCATGATCAAAGTTGACCTCACGCGTAAGGAGAATCCGGTTCATGAACAACTCTTAAAGGAATATGAAGTCAAAGGGGTTCCAACAGTTGTTTTTCTGGACCGCCGGGGGAATGAACAAAGCAACCTTCGCCTGGTGGATTTTCTGCCGGCGGATCAATTTTTGATCCGAATGGCAGAAGCGAAAAAACTAAACTGATCGGTTCTAGGTTTAAAAAGGAGAGAGACATGCTAAAGATCAGATTCTTTCTCAACGAGCCCAATGGTAAGCCGTGAAAGCATTTTAAAAAAATGATGCCCGGGCTGGGCGCAAAGTATGACATCGAGATCGAAACCATATCAAAACCTATAGCTGAATATAGCACCGATGAGTATTTTGAACTGGATTTGCCGGTCGCTCCTGCCGTTATGGTAGGAGAAGAAATCGTAGTTGAAGGGTCTGATGTTTCAGATGAGAAGCTCGAAAGTGTCATCTGCAAACATCTCGGTCTTCCCCCACCTGAGCCTCAAAAGAAGGGTATCCTTAGACGGTTGATGGATAGATAAACTCCATATCGAAACGTATCTCAGAGTGATGAGTTGTCAGAGTGAGCCAAGAATGGACTTGGCCTTGATTTTAACAATCATTCCACATATATTTCTTATAAAGCTGATAATTTCAGACCATTTTAAGAAGAACTGAGCTTGAAGGAAAATGCAAATTCCTTTTAGAACAGGAGGTAAAGCATGTTAAAGGTAGATCCACATCCAGATTATCCTCCAGAGGATGGTAGATATCTTAGGGGGAATGATTTTTCTCCGGTTGCCGTGGCGATCATCTTGAATTGTGACGCCGATAAAATCCCTCCCGAGCTTGAAAGCCTTGTGAGGGCCGGGATTGAAACAGGAGCAGCTCTGTCCGGAACTGTACAAACCGAAAATATTGGGTTTGAGAAAATTGTTTGCAATATCGTAGCAAACCCCAACATACGCTATATGATCGTCGGAGGACCGGAATCTGAAGGTCATTCAACTGGCGAAGCTTTGAAAGCTTTGATTCACCATGGCGTTGATGAGAAGAAGCGGATCATCGATACCGGAGCGCCCCATCCATTTCTGTTCAATTTGTCCATGGAGATGATTGAACGTTTTCGAAAACAGCTTTCTCTAATAGACCTTCAATTTGAAGGAGATCCGGATCTTATCAGAAAGGCGGTCTGGTCCTGTTACCAAGAGAGTCCCGTAGAGTTTCGTGATTATTCTTTGTACGATCCAGGTGCCTATCCTGAACCTCCGCTAAGTGGTAAACTCACATGGCGAGTCACCGAACCATGGGTAGAAGTGTTGGATGATAAGGAGCGCGCAGCAAAAAAAAGAGCTCAAGAGCTTATGGAACGGTTGAAGGCAAGGTCCAAGAAACACCAAAGTGACAAGGAATAATAGGGGTTATACTTTCCGGTTATCCGTGGAAAGCCTGGCAGGACGGCTGCGCAGATGCCGAATACAGACCCGTGTGCGTTCTGTCTCGCGCAATGTTTCACCCATCGCAAGGATAACATCGAGTGCTTCTTCCACGATTAAAAAAGGCATCTTCGTCACCATTGGCGGGGTGTCTTCTTAAATGGCCGCGCTTCGACGTTAGATTAGGGTCATAACAACCATCTTAATCTCTCTTCTGCAAATGTAAATATTTGAAT